>DATHXZ010000542.1:0-2954 GCA_035459405.1 Chthoniobacterales bacterium | reverse complement strand
GTGGGGACCGAAGCAGGGTGGCGATGGTGAGGGGCCGAAGGCGCCGGACGTTTCCCGGCCGGACACGCAGGACCTGCTGAAGAAGATGCGCAAGGTTGATCCCAACCAGTCGAAGCGCTATCGGCAGCGGACCGGCCAGTGATGGAACCGCCGACCGCGGCGCTCGACTCCGCGTTCGGTGGCGGTGTTGAAGATTTTCCCGCATTGCTGCGCAGGCGCGGCCTGCTTGGCGCCGTTGCAGCAGGCGCAACGAACTCCGCGGTCACGGCGGGCGCGCTGCAGCAAACACAGGCGACGACTATCCTCGCCTTCAAGTTCGAAGGCGGCGTGCTCGTGGCTGGCGATCGTCGCGCCACGGCAGGCAACACCGTCGTCTATGATCGGGCGGACAAGGTGCTGGAAATCGATCGGCATTCGATCATGGCGATCGCCGGTGTGCCGGCAACGGCGTGGGAGATGGCGCGGGTGCTCGAGCATTCGTTCCAGTATTTTCGGCGAACGCAGCTGCAGGAGATGAGCGTGGATGGCAAAGTGCGCGCTCTTTCGAAACTGCTGCGCGACAACTTTGGCTTTGTCATGCAGGGCGTGGGCATCGTGGTGCCGATCTTCGCCACCTACGACGCGGCCGGCGAAGGTGGTGCGCGACTCTATTTCTACGACGCGATGGGTGCGCAGTTCGAGGTGACGGATTACGCGGCGACGGGCTCGGGCTCGCCCGCAGTGCGCGGGATTCTCTACTACGAAAATCATTGGGGGAAGAAGCCGCTGGCGAAATTGAGCGAAGACGATGCCGTCACAGTCGCACTGCGTGCTCTCGATACGGCTGCCGAAGCGGACACCGCAACGGGCGGCGTCGATCGTAATGCGCGCATTTTCCCAGTGATCAAGATCGTCTCGCGCGATGGCATCACCACGTTGCCCGACAAGCAGATTGCGGCGCTGTTCAAGCGCGGCGTAGCATGATCGAAGAGCCGTATCGCTGGGTTGAGGCCGTCGCGAATCGGCGTGAATACATCGAAACGCAACTTGCGTCGGGAAGCCCGATCGCCGCGGTCTCCTGCCGCGACGGCATTCTGTTTCTGACCCGCGGCCGCGTGCGGCAGAAGCTTTTTGAAATTTACGACCGCATCGCCATGGGCGGCATCGGTCACCCGGGAGACATTGAGCGATTGCGGATGGCGGCGATCGAACTCGCGAGCACTGAAGGGTTCACGCGGTCGGCGGCCGACGTTTCGCTGCGGAGGCTCGCGTTTTACTCGCTCAGTCCAGTGCTCAAAGCGGCATTCGAGCAGGTCTACGGTGCACCGTATCTCGCGCGGATGTTATTTGCGGAGATAGGAGACACGCCGGCGAGCGACCTCTTTCTGCGCGTTGAATACGATGGCGCAATCGCGACAAGTGGTGGAGCGCTCGGAGACGCACCGCGCGGCTTCGGCGTGGTGAGTGGAACATCGCCGTCGAGCGAGCTGATGGAAGCATTCCTGAATAAGGAACATGATCCGGCAGCGACGTTGCAGCAGGCGTTTAGCAGAGCATCGGACGCATGGATTGTTGGAACCATGGCTTTGGGTGAAGCCGGTATCCGCGAGTTGCCGGATGCGGAGGCGATTGCAGCCTATCGACGCTACCACGGCGACAGCAATGCTTTGGAAGCAGCTTTGCTGGAACGCTCGTCCCGAACGGCAATTCGGTATCGATCTCTTGCGCCGGATGAAGTGAGCTCGCTGTCTGCACGTTGAGGTGCGGTATGTCGTCACGATCGCAAAACGCCAAGGTGCAGAACGGTCTCGCACTTGCGGGGCTCGCTGTGATGGCGCTCTGCCTGGTGTGGCTGCAACTACTGCCAGCTCCCGACCGCGTCGCGACCAATGAGGACGCGCCAAGTGTGAGTGGCCCCATTGCACTGGTGATCATTGATGCGGGACATGGCGGCAATGATTCGGGCGCGATCCGTGAAGGCGTACGCGAAAAGGATCTGACGCTCGATGTTGCTTTGCGCCTCGAGCGGCTGCTGAAGGCCAAGGGTATCGCGACAAAGCTCACGCGATCGACTGATGAAACCGTGTCGTTGTCGGCCCGCGCGGAGGCGGCAAATGAGGAGCGCGGTTGCGTGTTCGTCAGCATTCATTTCGACGAAGGAAAGCGAACGGCGGCGAGCGGAGTCGGAACGTTCTACGCTGCGCGGCAGGCATCCGCCCCCGTGCCTTTGGTTGCATCGTGGTTTCCGTTTGCGCAGCGGGTCTCGAGCCGAGAGACAAGCAACCTCGAAAGCCAGAGCCTGGCCGAGTTGATCCAGGACTCCCTCGTGACGCAGACTCAGGCGGTCAACCGCGGCACGCGTGCCGAGCAATTTTACGTCGTCGCGAATGTTCGACATCCCGCAGTGCTCGTGGAAGGAGGCTTCCTCTCGAACAACGATGACGTCGCGAAGCTAATGCGCGACGACTACCGGCAGCAGCTCGCCGCGGCGATCAGCGAAGGTGTGATGCGGTATCGCGATATCGTCGGGCAGCGAGGCTGGACCGCCGTTACCGGCCAACCGTGACCATGAATACGCGCGTGATTCTGAGCGTCGAAAGGAGGAGACCATGAAATCGGCCGTGCTCGCTGTTGCGTTGCTGTTCAGTGCGCTCGTGTCTGCGCAAGCCGATCCGCAGGTCGCGTCGGCGCAACAGGCATTAAAGGACCAGGGGTTCTACTACGGTGCAGTCACAGGCACCAAGGATGCGGACACCACAGCGGCGATTCGCCGTTACCAGATCCGGAACGGTCTTCAGATCACCGGCGACCTCAACGCCGAGACGCGCAAATCGCTCGGCGTCGCCGGTGGAGCCGCTGCTCCGACGCCTGCACCTTCGGTCGCGGCAGCGCCCTCAGCGCCACCGGTGCCGCGCACCACACCACCTCCGGATACTTCTGATCTGCGGGATGATGAGCCGGCCGATGATTTCGAT
>DATHXZ010000541.1:0-3795 GCA_035459405.1 Chthoniobacterales bacterium | reverse complement strand
GATCGAGCGGGCGCGAATCGGTCTTATCGCTCTCGCAGACGCCGACGGCATCGACGATGACGAAGTGGGTCTTGGCCCGCGCTTCGGCGCCGGAGACGGCTTGCAGGTCGGTGGGCGAAAGGACGCGGGTGCCGCGGCCTTTCATTTGCTCGAAGTAGACGCGGCTGCGCACGTCGCGCAGAAAGACGAGGCACTCGAGCGGTTTCACGTCGGTGCCGGTGGCGATCATGTCGACGGTGACGGCGATGCGGAGCTGGGGCGAAAGGCGGAACTCCTGGATGAGTTGCTCGCCATTCGCCGGCCTGCCGGTCTCGGGATGCTTTGACTGGTAGGTGATCTTTTTGCAGAAGTCGTTGCCCTTACCGAAGACTTCGCGGCAGAGGTGGACGACGTCCTCGGCGTGGGAGTCGTCTTTGCAGAAGATAAGGGTCTTCGGGACGAGGTTGTGGCCGGGGAAGAGCTGCGGCAGCGCGTCGCGGAATGCTTGCAAGACGGTGCGGATCTGACTTTTCACTACGACGGAGCGATCCAGCTCTTTCGCAGCGAAGGTGAGGTCATCATCCAGCTCTTCCCAGCGGGTCTTTCTGGTCTTCTTGTCGCGGCGATCGACGAAGAGGCCTTTCTCGATGGTGCCGCCCCCCTCGGTGACCTGCGTTTTGATACGGTAAACGTCGTAGCCGACATTCACGCCATCGGCGACGGCGCGCTCGTGACCGTATTCGCTGACGAGGTTCTGATTGAAGAAACCGATCGCTTGTTTCCCAGGTGTGGCGGTTAAGCCGATGAGGAAGGCGTCGAAGTATTCGAGGACCTGGCGCCAAAGGTTGTAGATCGAGCGATGGCATTCGTCGGCGATGATGAAGTCGAAGGTCTCGATCGGGATGGCGGCGTTGTAGGCGACTTCCGGAGAACGGCGGCGCTGTCCCTGTGATGGCTGCCGCAATCTCGAAGCCCGATTTTTCGTCGAGGTCTTCGTTCAACTCTTCGCCACGCAGCATCGCGTATAGCCGTTGGATGGTGCAGATGGTGACGCGGCAAACGCCGTCGAGCTTGTTCGAGGTGAGGTGCTGGACGTTGTAGAGCTCGGTGAACTTGCGGCCGTCGGGGGTGACGAACTGCTGGAACTCGGCCATGGCCTGGCGACCGAGATTGGCGCGATCGACGAGGAAGAGGACGTTGCGCGCGCCGGCATGCTTGATGAGCCGGTAGGTGAACGCGCAGGCTGTGAGGGTCTTGCCAGCGCCGGTTGCCATCTGGATGAGGGCGCGCGGGCGCGCTTCGGCGAAGGATTGCTCAAGGCCGCTGATGGCTTCGACGCGGCAGACGCGGACGTTCTCGCCGTTGTAAGGATGCTTGAAGGGCATCTCGGCGAGCCGGCGGCGGAGCGTGTCAGGTTGCTCCAGCCACGCTGCGAGGGTCTCCGGACGATGGAAGGCGAAGACGCGGCGTGAGCGCGGATGCGGGTCGCGTTCGTCGCGGAAGTAGGTCTCTACGCCAGTGGATTCGTAGAGGAACGGGAGCTTCCCGGTTAAGTTGCCGCGCAGGAAATCGGGGAGGTTCTCGGCATAACGGCCCGATTGGTCGGCTACGGCTGAGAGTGTGACGCCGGCTTTCTTAGCTTCGATGATGCCCACGGGCTTGCGATCAATAAGGAGCAGGTAATCGCAGCGGCCTTGCTTCAGGCGGACTTCGCGGATGGCTATGCCTCGCCCGGCGGAGAGATCGAGCTTTTTGTAGTCTTGAATGACCCAGCCGCATTGCTGCAGCACCGCGTCGATGTTCTGACGCGCAAGTTCTTCAGGCGTGGGCATTCGCGAGCTGTCGTTTTATCCAGCTGACCGGAAAAACTCCATCGGAAACCGTCGCGTGGCACAGAAGTCGCGGCGCGGCGGATGCACAGCGTTTCCGCTGAGGACAGCGGACGCTACACCGTCGCCGTGTGCGCGGCGGTGGCGCTGAGGGATAGCTGACCAACACGGAACCCGGGCTGCGGAACGCGGAAGTTTCGGCAGCCAACGCGAACGTCGAACCTCTCAGGGGCGAGCGGTTGCGTGTGCGGTGTCGTGTCTCAGCGAGCAGGGTTATTCGCTCGTTAATCTTACTTCTTAACTCTGCCACCTGCCGTCGGGTAAGCTTTGCCGCTTGTGACGGATTCTACACGCGAAGTCGGGGACGATGCGCCGAATTGGCGTGTCGCGGCCGGTCAACGGCGCTCCTCCGGCTCGGCTGCTGTGCGGGCTCCATTGCTGCGCCTATTCCGACAGTGGCCGCGGGCATTCCTGTCCGTCGCCGTGGTGCTTTCGCTTTTGCCTTTCACCGGCAAGGCATTCCACATCGATGACCCGCTGTTCGTCTGGGCAGGTCAACACATTCGGACGCAGCCGCTGAATCCTTACGGGTTCGAAATCAATTGGTATGGGACGGCGATGCCGATGGCGGAAGTGACAAAGAATCCGCCGCTCACGTCGTACTACATCGCGGTGGTCACGGCGGTATGTGGTGAGGGAGCAATGGCGCTTCATGTGGCGTTCATCCTGCTGGCCGCCGCGTCCGTGCTGGGCACGTATCGACTGGCGCTGCGGTTGTGCCGGTCGCCGCTCGCCGCGGCGGTCGCGGTGCTGTTTACGCCGGTGTTCCTGATCTCGAGCACAACCGTGATGTCGGACGTGGTGATGCTCGCGTTCTGGGTCTGGGCAATCGTGCTCTGGCTCGAGGGAATCGAGCGAAGGAGCGGTCGCCGATTGGCCGTCGCGGCGCTGCTGGTCGCTGTCTGCACGCTATCGAAATATTTCGGTGCAGCGCTGATCCCTCTTTTGCTCGCATATTCGATCGCGAAAGAACGCCGGCCGAGACCGTCGCTGCTTTTTCTGCTGATCCCGCTCGCGATCTTCGGCTGGTACGAATGGGCGACCCATTCGCTGTATGGTCACGGTCTGCTCTCAGACGCCTTTCGCTACGCGAACGAGGAGCGCGCGGCCGGGTGGGAATCGATCGGGCTGAAGGTTTCCGGAGCGCTGGCTTTCCTTGGTGGCTGCTTTGCCGTCGTGCTCACCTTTGTGCCGCTGCTGTATCGGCCGCGGGTGTGGTTGACGGGCGCGATCATCACCGTTGGTCTCGCGATCGGCTGTCGCTACTTCCTGGGGATGATGCCGTCTTACAAGGAGCACCCATTCCTCGCTCTCTTTTCCGCCCAGATGGCGATCATGATCACGGGAGGAGCGGTCATCGCTGCTCTCATGGCCGCCGACCTGAAGCAACACGCGAACGCTGAGTCGCTGCTGCTGTGCCTGATCGTCGCCGGCACCTTTGCCTTCGCTCTTCTGAACTGGACGGTTAACGGGCGGTCGCTGCTACCTGCGGGACCGGCGATAGCCATTTTGCTCTGGCGCCGAATAGAAGCGCGCGAGGCACAGCGGCGCCTCGCAGCTGTTGCGGTCGCTTTCGCATGCGCTGCGGCGATCTCGTTTGCTGCCGCGTTCGCCGACTATCGTCTGGCGAATTCAGCGCGGACTGCCGCAATCCAGATCGCCCGAGACTACGCGCATCCCGCGACGAAAACAGTGTGGTTCCAGGGGCACTGGGGCTTTCAATATTACGCGACCGCCGCCGGCCTCGCGGCGCTCGATGTCAAACATTCGCGGATTGTGCCCGGCGATCTGATGATCATGCCCTTGAACAACACGAACCTGTTTGAACTCGAGTCCGTTGATCTCGTGGCCAACGTCGAGCTCCAGCCGCTTCGCTGGCTGACCACAATGAGCGTCAGGACCGGCGCTGGATTCTACTCGGATGCGT
>DATHXZ010000540.1:0-3263 GCA_035459405.1 Chthoniobacterales bacterium | reverse complement strand
GAGCTGAGAATTGGCACTCCCGCGGCCGCATAGTCGAGCATCTTCAAGTTCGTGCCGGAGCCATTGCGCATCGGATTCAGCGCGAGGTCGGCCGCGCTAATGACGAGCGCCTTGGTTTCGTCGTCCACCACGCCGAAGAATCCGACGTTGGTCGGCTTTTGCCGGCCGGCAAAAGCGGCGCAGCTGCTGCCGAGCACGAGGAACCGGACCGCGGGCTGCTGTTCGGCGAGCGACAGGATTACTTCGATTGCATCGAGATTCGGCTGATGCCAACTCCCGACGAAGAGCGTGAGGAACTCCTCGCTCAGCCCGAGGTCCTGCTTCAGCTCGCGCGCGCGAGCCCGCGGGACGAACGGTGTTTCGGTCGAGTCGACCCCATTGGGGACGATGTGCATCTTGCCGGCGTCAGCGTTGTACAGCTCGATGAAGTGATCTCGATCGGCCTCGCTGCAGGTCATGATCAATCCGGCTTTTTCGCAGCAGCGCTGCTCGATCTCCCGAACCTCCTCGATGATGCGCAGGCCGCGGGGAGTTTTTGGAACGACGGCGCCTTTGAGCATGTATTCGACGTCTTGTGCCTCGTACCACACCGGCTTGTCAGTGATGCTCTCGATCGCGGCCAGAGGATAGGGGTGCGAAGTGACAACTGCTTCCGCGTCGCGTGCGGAGCGTTCGAGCGCCTCGACGTACTCAGGTGTGAGATGGAAGAGCTCCGGGAAGACGACATCGGTGATCGAGAACCACTCGACCTGCGCCGCGATGTTGTTCTCGGCTTCGGTGTGCTCTGGCGACTTCGGGATCCTGATCTCGCGAACCCCGGGCGCAATCTCAGCGACGAACGGCTTCTCGCCGAAATTGCCGAGCGTGATTAGCTCCGTCTCGAATACGGGCGCCATGTTCTTGTAGAGATGGAAAATGCGCGCCTGGCCGCCGCCACGCACCGGAGTCACTCCGAAGGTCGTCGCGACTGTGAGCTTGCGGCGCTTCGATGTTTGCCGCGCTCGAGAGGGTTGGACCGAGCGGCCACTCAATAGGCGGGCCACAGCGTTCTTCCAAGTGATCGGCCTGACCTGGTCGCGCGCTCTGCGGCCCATCCGCTGCGCGTCGTCTTTATGGGTGGCAAGCCACTGGATGGCGGTGCCGAGCTCGGCGGGGTCAGGCGCGACGCATATGCCGGTCTCTCGATTTCGCACGAATTCTGTTGGCCCGCCGGAGTCCGTCGTTGTGAGCACCGGCTTGCCACTCATCATCGCTTCGATGGTGATCAGCCCGTAGTCTTCTTCGAACGGGAGGAACGCGACTGCGCGTGCGTTCGCGTAGTCGTCGATCAGCTCTGCATCGCTGCGGAACCCGAGGAGCTTGATCCTCGGATCGCGACGCGCGAGTTCCTCGATGCGCGGACGATCCGGCCCCTCACCGGCGATGCGCAAGTCGATGTCCGCATTCACGAACTGCATCGCTTCGGCGAGAAGCGCGATGCGCTTCGCGCCGTCAATTCGGCTGGCGGTGAAGATGTAGTCGAACGCTCCGCAATGGAAACGATCGAGGTTCGATGGCGGGTAGATGACTTCCACCGCCGCGCCACGTGGATAGTACGACGCGCGATTCGCGACCGTTTTCGAAATCGCGTAGTAGTTTTCGATAGCGTCACGGTGCAACCCGACACCGTCCAGGTATTCGACGATTTGCTTGATCACGCTTCCTGGAAACTGGAAGGCGTCGGCCGGCAGCTCAGACCTGTAGCGAAGACTTCGCAGCATGCTGAAGACTTCTTCCAACCTGTCGCGAGACGGAGGCTCGTCGAGTAGTCGCTGCAACACGAGCAGCTCGTGACTCTCGGTCGTATATCGATCGGGCAGCTTGTTGAAGTGGTAGTGATCGTATAGCCCGCGGAGGCGGTGCTGCATGTAGCAGATATGACGCGGATGAGAAATCATCCACGCGGGATATTTGCCGCTGATCACCAGGTCGAAGCCGCTGAGATCGAGCTTTGAGAAGGCCTCGTAGCTTTCGACGAGATCCCAGAAGCTGTGCTCCTTGGTGGGCAGCTTCACGATCTCCGCCTGGTGTGAGGTGTTGCGGTTGATCTCTCGGTGCAGCCCCCACCACATCTTCTCGGCCCCGCCGATGGTGTAGGGAACCGGACAAGGCGCTACGATCGCGATCTTCATGCGGCGGTAAGCTTCTCAACCACCGCGTCCCACGAAATCTCGAGTTCGTCGTACCGCTGCCGTCCTTCCGCACCCATCTGAACGGCGCGCGCGCGGTTTGTATTTAGCTCGTCGATCGCAGCCGCAATCTCCTGCGGGTCCGGCGGCACGATGCAGCCGGTGCGCCCTGCAACCACAAATTCGAGCGGTCCGCCGGAGTCCTCACACGTAATCACCGGCTTGGCTGCCAGCATCGCTTCGAGCGTGACGTAGCCGTAATCTTCGTCATACGGGCCGAAGAACACGCAGAGTGAGCGCGCGTACAGCCCGATCTTTTCCTCGTCCGTCGGGCGTCCGATGAACTTTACGCAGTGCTCGAGCCCCAGCTCGGCCACAAGGCGATCGAGTTTCGCTTTCTGGCCGCCGTCGCCCGCGATCACCGCAATGATTCGGGTGCGCACGTGCGCCATGGCGCGAATCAGCAGGTCCTGGCGCTTTGCCTCTTCCAGCCGGCTCGGCACAAAAACGAACGGCTCGGGTGGCTCTGCGTGAAACTCCTCGGCCATGAACGGCGGATGATAGATCGGAGCGGACGAGATGCGGTTGTAGCGCTGCAGACGCGCCGAAACGTTCGCCGCGATCGTGTAACGCGGCGAGCACTCTGCCAGGTGTTGCGTGTCGGCCGCCGTGATCGCATCGCGCAGCTCACGCGTGCCGGGTTCTCCGCGAAACCCGGCGCAAAACGGTGTCTCCCACAGGTCGTAAACCGCCCGGTATTGATGAAGCAGCCAGGTCGCCTTGCGCGGATGGGCGAGGTAGTAGGTTGGAAATTGGGTGCAGATCACGCGATCCACCTGATGCCCGTTTAACACCGTCAGGTCCTCGGTTTCCCACAGCTCCATGCTGCGCCGCACCTGCTCGACAGGCGAGAACCGAAATGGCATCGCCACACGCTCAACCGTGTGCCCCTTGGCGGCGAGCGCGGGCACCAGCCCCTGGATCAGATACTCCGCGCCACCATGGATGAACGGCGTCTGGACGGTGGCGACGACGATCTTCACGCTTTGCGCGCGATGACCGCGTAGTCGCGAGGCACGTCCACATATGATTGCA
>DATHXZ010000539.1:0-2009 GCA_035459405.1 Chthoniobacterales bacterium | reverse complement strand
ATACCGGCAAGCCGCTTTCGCTCGCGCGCAGTCTCGACACCCCGCGCGCGGCCAGCAATTTCCGCTTCTTCGCGACCGCGATCCTGCATACCGAGAACCAGGCCCACATCACCGACGGGCTCGCGCTGAATTACACGTTGCGGCAGCCGCGCGGCATCGCGGGCCTGATCTCGCCGTGGAATCTGCCGCTCTATCTGTTGAGCTGGAAAATTGCCCCGGCCATTGCCTGCGGAAACACCGCGGTCGCAAAGCCGAGCGAGCTCACGCCAATGACCGCGCACCTGCTGTGCGACGCGTGCATCGAAGCGGGGTTGCCGCCCGGCGTGCTCAACATCGTCCACGGGACTGGTCCGAACGTCGGCCAGCCGATCACTGCGCATCCGAAGATCAACACGATCTCGTTCACGGGTGGGACGGTGACCGGCCGCAAGGTCGCGGAAACGTGTGCGCCGATGTTCAAGAAGATCTCTCTCGAGCTCGGCGGCAAAAACCCGAACATCGTTTTCGCTGATGCGGACATCGAGGCGGCTGTCACCGGCAGCGTGCGTTCATCCTTTGCAAATCAGGGGCAGGTCTGCCTGTGCGGTTCGCGCATCTTCGTCGAGCGCCGCGCGTATCAGAACTTCGTCGACGGACTGGTCGACAAAACATCAAAGCTGCGGATTGGCGATCCGCTCGATCCCGCGACAGACCAGGGTGCGATCATCTCGAAGACGCAGCTCGAAAAGGTGAAGTTCTACGTCGATCTCGCACAACAGGAAGGCGGCCGCGTCGTGCTCGGTGGCTCCGCACCAGAGCAGATCAACGAACGCTGCCGCGACGGCTACTTCTTTCAGCCGACCATCATCACAGACCTGGCACCCGGCTGCCGAACCAATCGCGAGGAGATCTTCGGTCCGGTCGTCTCGATCACGCCGTTCGACGAAGAGGAGGAAGTGATCCGCTACGCGAACGACTGCGACTACGGGCTCGCCTCCAGCGTCTGGACGCAGAACCTCAGCCGCGCGCATCGCGTGGCCGAGCAGATTCAAACCGGCACCGTCTGGGTGAACTGCTGGCTGCTGCGCGATCTGCGCGTGCCGTTCGGCGGAATGAAGCAGAGCGGTGTCGGCCGTGAAGGCGGGAACGAAGCGCTCCACTTCTTCACCGAGCCGAAGAACATCTGCATCGCAAAATAGCTCGGCGCACCCGAGCGCATCGCCTAAGGAAACCGGAGGAGCAATCCCATGTGTCGAAACATCCGAACTCTGCATAACTTCGAACCGCCGGCGGCGACGAGCGACGAAGTGCGTGCATCAGCGTTGCAGTTCGTACGCAAGATCAGCGGCTTCACGCATCCCTCGAAGGCGAATGAGCACGCATTCGATCATGCAGTCGACGACATCAGCGCGATCGCGCAACAGCTGCTCGACTCGCTTGTGATAAATGCGCCAAGGCGCGACTGGCAGACTGAAGCAGCGAAGGCGCGCGCGCGCTCGGCGAAGAGCATTGCGGCTCCCGCGGCTGCACACGTTCACGGCTGACGACTCTTCGTGATAAGCGAAACCTTCGAAAGCCGGCGCGCGCCCGAGCCCGTCGGCGCATTCCCCCACGCAAAACGCGCAGGCAATCTTTTGTTCCTCGCTGGCATCGGGCCGCGTACCCGCGGCAGCGGTGAAATCCCGGGCGTGACGCTCGACGATGAGCGCAACATCATCAGCTACGACATCGAGACGCAGTGCCATGCGGTCTTTGAAAACGTGCGACTTGTGCTCGAAGACGCGGGAGCAACGTGGAACGATATCTTGGATGTGACGGTCTTCCTCACCGACATGAAGAAGGACTTCCCCGTCTACAACCGCATCTACCCGCAGTATTTCGCGGGGCCTGGCAAACCAAACCCGACGCGCACAACCGTCGAAGTCGGCGCATTGCCGACGCCGATCGCCATCGAGCTCAAGGTGATCGCCGCGGTGCGCTAGCCGACGCGCAGTGATCCAGATCGAAGGCATTGATCACGTTGCACTGAA
>DATHXZ010000538.1:0-3923 GCA_035459405.1 Chthoniobacterales bacterium | reverse complement strand
CAGGCCCTTCGTCGCCGACCAGAACAGCACGAGCGTGTCGGCGCTCCACGGCGTCTCGCGTCGCGCATCGCGGAATCCGCCATGCAGATCGAGGATCGCTCTCCCGCGCTGCCAGATTGAGACCGCCGCGCCGAGCTCGCCATGTCGCTCGAAGTTCTCCCGGAAGAGCGGCTCGACAGTCGTGCGCAGTTCGTCCGGATCCAGCTGCATCGCTGGCGGACTGTAGTGCAGCGGCGACGCCTGCGAACGCGAAGATTAGAGGACGCCGTGCAGCGCCTTGAGGTCAGGATCCCTTTTCGCAATCTCGCGAAAGCTCGAATCCATCTTGAAGCTGATCATGAGGTTCTCCTTCGCGCCGTGGACGTCGCCGAGCAGCGCCTCGTAGCACCCCATGTTGTAGTAGTAGATCGGCTCCTTCAGCAGGGCCACCGGACCGGTGATGAGCAGCTTCTTGGCTTCCGCCGTTTTGCCGAGCTGGTGCAGGCAGAATCCCGCGTGCAGGAATCCCGTTCCCATGTCCGGGGCGACGCGGCAGAGCTTCTGGCTCACGCGCAGGGCGAGCGCCCACTGCTTCCTTTTCATCAGGTGATGCAGGCGTAACTGCAACACTTCCGGGCGCTTCTGGAAGCGCGCAGGAATGGAATCGAGCTCCGCGAGGGACTCGCGCATCATGCCGAGTTCTGCGTAGCCGCAGGCGGCCTGCACTTTCCATTCGAACTCCACGCCGCTTTGTGGAGCATTAGCCTTGCCAACTTTGGCGCTGTACCGCTGCAGCCGTCCGCTCTGTGGGTGATGCGAGCCGGTCCGCCACGTTTCCCGCCGCGGTCGCCGCAGGGGAGCGGCTACAGGAGCTCTTCGAGCTGGGTCAGGCGACGCTCAAACAGGCGCAGCGTTGCCTCGACCGGCGCGGCGGTGGTCATGTCGACGCCGGCTGCCTGCAACGTCGCCAGCGGGAACTTCGATCCGCCCGATCTGAGAAAATTCAGATACGCATCCACGCTCCCCGCTTTGCCAGCGAGGACTTGTTCGGAAAGCGCGACAGCGGCGGAGATACCCGTTGCGTATTTGTACACATAAAACGCGCTGTAGAAGTGCGGGATGCGCAGGCATTCGAGATCGAGCTGCGGGTCGAGCACGACGCCTTGGCCGAAGTAGGCCTGCAGCAGCTGGCGGTATTCCGACTTGAAGACCTCCAGCGTGAGCGCGTCGCCGCGTTCCTCGATCGCGTGGATGATCTTCTCGAACTCGGCGAACATCGTCTGCCGGAAGAGCGTGCCGCGGATGTCATCGATCTGCCGATTGATGATGTAAGCGCGCATCTTCAGATCGTCGGTCTGCTCGAGCAGGTAATGCGTGAGCAGTTCTTCGTTAAAGGTCGACGCCACTTCCGCGAGGAAGATGGGGTAATTGTAATCCTGGTAGCGTTGCGCGCCCTGCGAGAACCAGGTGTGCATCGAGTGGCCGGCCTCGTGCGCGAGCGTGTAGACATCCGAGAAGACATCCTCCTTGTAGTTCATGAGGATGAACGGCGGCGCACCGTAGCTGCCGGATGAGAATGCTCCGCTCCGTTTACCCTTCGTCTCGTAGCGATCGCACCAGCGTCCCCGCAGGCCCTCAGCCAGCGTGCGAGTGTATCCCTCGCCCAGCGGCTCAAGCGCGGCGATCACCTTCTCGATCGCTTCATCGAAGCTGACGTGCGTCTCGATCTCGGCGACGAGCGGGACGTATGTGTCGTATGCGTGCAATTCGTCCAGGCCGAGCACGCGCCGACGCAGCTCGTAGTAACGGAACAGCGGCGCGAAATTGCTGCGCACCGATGAGATCAAGCCATCGTAAACCGCCACCGGCACGTCGTCCCGGAAGAGTGAAGCTTCGAGTGCCGAAGGATGTTTGCGCGCACGCGCGCGGAACACATCCGCTTTCACCGAGTAGGCCAACGAAGAGGCGAGCGTGAACTGGTGATCCTCGAATTCGGCGTAGAACTTGTGAAACGCACGTTTCCGCAGCTCATGATCCCGTTTGACGAGGAAGGAGCTGTACGAGCTCTGGGTGAGCGGCCGCTCGACGCCTTCTGCGTCCGCGATGCTTCCGAACTTCATGTCGACGTCCGTCAGCTGTCCGAACACCTCGTCGTAGCCGTCGAGCGCAGAGCTGCCGAGCGCGAGCAACCGCTCCTCGGGTTCAGAGAGAATGTGCGGTTTGTTCCGCCGGAGCTTGCGCAACGCGATCGTCCACTCGGCCAGGGCAGGATCGTTCAGAAACTCGGCGAAACGCTCATCGCCGATCGCTTGGATCTCCGGCGTCACGAACGAAAACGTCTCCCCGATTTTCGTCATCAGGTTCTGCAGCTGACCCATGCGCGTCAGGTATTCCGGATTCGCGCTATCTTCCGCGAGCTGGAGCGAGGCGAAGTGGTAGACGCGCTCGATTTTCAGATCGAGCTGCTTCTCGAATTCAAGCGGTGCAGCCAGCGACGCTGCCGACTCGCCCAGCTCGCCGCGCCACTCGGCGATGCGCGGATAGGTTTGCGTGATCCACGCCACGTCCTCCTGCCACTTATCGACATTCGTGAAAAGCTGCGTCAGATCCCATTTGTCGGAGTCAGGGAGGTCGTCGCGGGTCGGTGTTTGTGGAGCAGTCATCGGAGAGAAAGGCGGAAACGTCCAACAGCCTGCCCTGAGCGCAAGCCGAACGAGTCCAACGCTCAACGTCCAACTGAAGAACAGCGATCGACCGCCTTCTCTGAAATTTAACGTTGACGTTACTTTTTTATCTGAATCCCGCTTCGCCCGCCTTGTGCATCCGCCGTAAGCTCTCCGCGCTGCGCTCCGATTAACAAAGGAAATACATATGCTCCGGAATCCTTGCCGATGTCAGATCAAACCGCTGGCGTTGCTCTGCGCCTTCGCCGCGGCTGCGATGGTCAGTCACCCTGTCTCGGCGGCTACGCGGACCGTCACAAACCTAAACGACGACGGCCCCGGCTCTCTGCGGCAGACGCTGGCAGCTTCTCGGGATGGTGACACGGTCGATTTCGCGGTCACCGGCACCATCGTTTTGAGTAGCTCTGAGTTGGCTATCAGGACGAAGGATCTCACGATCCAAGGCCCTGGGGCGAAGCTTCTCGCCGTGAGCGGAAATAACGAGCATCGAGTGATGAACATCCTCTCTGGGGCCAGAGTTACAGTCTCGGGGCTTACGATCCGCGACGGATTTGTCGATACGCGAGGCGGCGCCATTTTCAGTTCCGGCACGCTGACGCTGCGGGAATGCATGGTCCTCAACAGCCGCAGCAGCGGAGTCGGGGATGGCGGCGGAATCGCGAATGTCGGCAGGATGCAGATCGAGCGTTGCACCATCGCGGGCAACCTTGGCATAGGCAGGCCCGGTGGAAGCTCACTCGGCGGCGGCATCTTCAACGACCGCGCACTCACAATTTCCAATAGCACCGTCGTCAATAATGAAACGAGGATCGATACTCTCGGTTTTCCCCAGCGGAGCAGCGGCGGCGCAGGCATCTATAACGGCGACGACAGCTTCACGACGGAGGTCAACATCATTGGTTGCACCATTTCGGGCAATCGTGTTACCGGCGAGGGGCTTGCCCTGAGACGGGGCGGCGGAGTCTTAAACGACCGCTTTTCTACCGTGGTTATAAGTGACACCATCGTGGCCGGCAACGAGGCACCGGAGCGAAAGGATGTGGACGAGGGGGTTATATCCGGCGGCTACAACCTGATCGGCAACCTGGCGAACGATGGCGACACTACTCCGCGGAGGTTTCAGCACGGCGTCAATCACGATCAGGTGGGCGGTGCGGGGCGCCCACCGATCGATCCGCGACTAGCCCCTTTGAGCGACAATGGCGGACCAACCTTCACGATGGCGCTTTCTTCGAATAGCCCCGCGATCGACCAGGGGCT
>DATHXZ010000537.1:0-5576 GCA_035459405.1 Chthoniobacterales bacterium | reverse complement strand
TTCGCCGAGCGGGGCCGGATGGGTCGTTTGCTTGGCGCAGTAGCGCAGAACCCGACGACGCTCGGTCTCGGAATCGATGAAAACACCGCGATCGTGATCGACATGGCGGAAAGCTTTTACGTTGTCGGCGCCGGTGCGGTCTACGCGGTCGATGGCCGCTACATCAGCTACTCGAACGTGAACGAATCGGATCCTGAGAAGACACTGGCGTGTTACGATTTGAAGCTCCACGTGCTCACCGAAGGGGATTCGTTCGACCTGGCGACGCGCCGGCCGACGAGCTTCGGAGCAATCCAGCACATCCGCACGCTGGAAGCGGCGGTCGAAAAAGGCGCGTAAGCGCGCCCGCTGTAGCTGGGGACGCTGTCCCCCGCTGGTCTGGAGCGTTCGCACGCATGTGCAAACCACCGGCGCGTGAGCGGCCGAGGATGGCATCCTCGGCTACAACGGCGCCGCGACTTCGCTGAAGACCTGTCGCAGAAATCCGCGGAACGCCGCCGGATCGCGCAGACGAAATCGCGCGCGCGAAGGCCCCGACCCGATCTTGATCGAGATGAAATTCGGCAAATCAAGCTCGAACATGCTTTCGTCCGTCTGATCGTCGCCCGCACAAAGCACCGCCGCGTAATCATGCTCGTGCAGCAACCGGCGGATCGCGGCGCCTTTCGAAACCTCGGCCGAAGTCACCTCCACGATCTTGCGGCCCTGCCGGATCTTCACCGGCTCGTTCGCCATCATCGTGCCGAGCTCGTGCGTCAGCTGGTGCGCTTTCCACGTGCCGAATTCCGGGTCGGTCTTGCGGTGGTGCCACACGAGCGAGGTGCGTTTCTCTTCCACCCAGCTGCCCGGGGTTGATTGTTCGTAAAGCTTGAGCAGCTCGCGAATCTCGTCCTTCCACGCATAGCTGACATCGCCGTCCCATTGCTCCCAATCCGATTGCCGGGCGCGGCGAATAGCTGCTCCGTGCTCGGCTACGCAGCCGAACTCCGGATCGGGAAAAAAGGACGCGAGATCCTGATGACTGCGACCGCTGACGAGGAAAAGGTCGATCTCCTCGTGATCGTTCAGCTGCTCGAGCAACGCGCGGATCTCGTCTGTCGGCTTGGCCGCCCGCGGCTGGCGTTCGATCTCGCGCACGGTGCCATCGTAATCCAGGAACAGCGCCACACGCCCACCGGTGGCGAGCGCGTTATGCACTTCGTCCGCCGCAATTTCGATCCCCTCCGCCGTGAGGCTTTGCGGGCCCTCTGTAGCGCGTAACTGCTCGATGAACGCGCGCGCCCAATGCTGCGCATCGAACTTCATCACCCGTTCACGCATCGGCTGGTTGCACGCGCGCTTGTCGTCATCCGATGACGCCAACGCTTCGGTCAGCTTCTCCGCCACCGTGCGCGCATCGTAAGGATTCACCAGCGTCGCATTCGACAGCTCCTCGGCCGCGCCGGCGAACTCGCTCAGGATCAACGCGCCCTGATGCTCGCGCTGGCAGGCGATGTATTCCTTCGCCACCAGATTCATCCCGTCGATCAACGGCGTGACCATACCGACATCGGCAGTCGCGTAGAGGGCGCAGAGGTCGGTGAATTGCACCGAGCCGTGAATGAAGCGAATCGGGCTGCTGTTCAGCGTTGCGTAAGTCCCGTTGATACGGCCGATGCGGGCTTCCGTCTCTTCGCGCAGCTCTTTGTATTCCTCGACTTCCTCGCGCGACGGCACGCTCACGAAGATGAACTTGATCGCATCGCGCTCGTCCGCCGTGAGCGGCTCGAGGAATTGCTCGATCGCGTCGAGTCGATGGAGGATTCCCTTCGTGTAATCCATCCGCTCGACGGAGAGCACGACGCGCTTGCCTGCGTTCGTATGGAGGAATTCGTCGCGGCGCTGCGCGAACTCCGGCGTGTCGAGTGTTTCCTCGAACTTCCGTGAGTTGATGCCGATCGGGAACACGCCCATCGCGCTCACGTGCCCATCGTCACTGCGGATGCGCGTGATCTCGGATTCGAGGCCGAGCAATCGCAGCACGGTGCTGCGGAAATGGCGCATGTAACCGAACGTGTGAAAGCCGATCAAATTCGCGCCAAGCATGCCCGCGACCAGCTCGCGACGTTTCGGATGACAACGAAACGTCTCGAACGACGGAAACGGGGTGTGCAGAAAGAACCCGATTTTCAGCTCAGGCATCCGCTCGTGGAGCATCTGCGGCATGAGCATGAGCTGGTAATCGTGCACCCAGACGAGGTCTCCGGGTTGCGCCATCTCCAGGACCTTGTCGGCCAAGCGCTGGTTTGCCGTGCGGTAGTGGTCCCACCACGCCGGATCGTAGCGCATGAAATTCGGCATGTAGTGAAGCAGCGGCCAGATGCTCGAGTTCGAGAATCCTTCGTAATGGCCGGCGGCTTCCTCTTCGCTCAGGAACACCGGCAGACAGCCATGCTCCTGGCTGAGCACGCGCTCGACTTCCTGCTGTCGCGCCGGATCCTCGATCGCGCCGCCCGGCCAGCCGATCCACGTCAGCTCGTATTCTTCGGCCGAGAGACCCTCAAGCGCCGCGACCAGGCCGCCCGACGATTTCGTGATCGTCTCGCCGACCGTGACCGGCAGACGATTGGAGATGTTGATGACTCTGGTCGGCATAACGCAGCCGGCGGCGCGTGTCAGATCACCGAAGGCGCGGCCGTGCCCATAACATCGCATCGGACGGGAGAGTCACTCGTGCGAATCGCCGCGGCCGCTACTCCCACTTTGCGTTGTTCTTCAGGTCGGCCGGTTGTTGCCACTCGAAGGCAACTTGCCCGCCGTGCATCACCCGGATCCACAACCCGGCGAGCGCATCCTTCACTTCCGCTTTGAGTCGTCCGTCCACACCCAGCCGGGCCTGAGCTCAAGGCGATCGAGCTCCACCGCACCGCTTCGAAACTGAACTTCTGGCCGGTGCGGAGGCTATTGATCGTCGTCGACCCGGACACGCCGACCAACTTCGCATCACCTTTTACAGCGTCGTCCAACTTGAATTGCCGGTATTGCACCTCGGCGCCGTCGACCGCTTTGAACCCGCGATCTCCGAGCGTGACTTTGTATCCCCACTTCTCTTTTTACCGTGACGGTCGCGTTCTGTCCGCTGCGATTGAAATCGTCACGTGTGCGATCGGAGACAACGTTGAAGTCCAGCGTGCCACCCGTCGATACAGGCGTGCTCGCACTCGCCGGTCGCGGCGAAGGCGTTCCCGAGCAAGTGCGATCGCGGTGGAACCGGCGCCTTCCTTTACTTCCATCGCTGAATTCTCGACGCCATCGACACTCTTTCCCTTCGAATTATCAGGATCGAGCACCCAATCAGCGCCATCGACCAGAAACTTGTAGCCGTCAGCGCCTGCCGGGCGCGTGACCTTTGCCGTCCAGGTCCCATCCGAGCCTTTAGTCATCGGCTGACCTTTCCAGCCGTTGAACTCACCCATGAGCATCATCGTCTGTGCGTCGGATTTCTTGAATCGGAACTCCTGTTCTTTAGCCGCTGGTGCTGTGCTCTGGAGTAGGATGCTAGACGTTAGGAGGAGAAGCAGCCGTTGCACACTACGTGATCGTTACCCATCTATACGCCGTGCGGATCACAGCTACCACTTAGTCGCGATCGTCGCCGGCGTTTGCTGGCCTGACATGAGTCGCCAATGCGATGGCAAACGTCGCGTATAGCAATGGCTTGCCGAATCGATCGAAGCCGACCAGGGCGGCGCCGCCAGTAAACTTCTCGACCGTATCGAGGTCGTGGATTGTGACGCTCCAGTTTAAGACGGTCGCGGTAAGTAGGATCGAGCCGAGGTAAAGGAATACGCGACTGATGCGCGGCAGGTTCGGCGATTCAACATTCGTCCAGGAGCCGGAAGTGGAGATGTCCCAGACAAGGGAGAAGGCGATAAAGAAGATGCCTGCGAAGCCAAAGAACGGGCTGAACGGATTCTCGATGAAGTCGCGTTGACGCATCAGCGTGAGGATAAGTAGTAGAACAACGAGCCGCGTGACGCGTTCCGCGGTTAGCTCGCGGCGCATGATCCACCACATCGCAGCGGCCGAGAACACGACCATCCACCATAGCTCGACGTCTTGATTGGTCACGCCGTGTAGCGCACCGAGGACATTGCCGCGCGTGGTCGCGTTCCACCAGAGATGCAGCGCGCCGAGGATGCCGAGGTAGAGCGAGAGTCCGCGGCGACCTTTCCGCGCCAGCCAAAGCGAAAGAGCCAGCGCGCCGGCGCTAAAGAGCAGATGCCACGGGTCAGTGATCTTATCCGTCAGCTGATCGACCAACCCGAAGAGCGCTATTTGCACGGGCTCGGCCCAGCGGCCGACCGCGACCGCCATCAGCAGCGCTACAATGAAGAAGGTGACGAGCTGTACGGCCGTGTAGGTAAGGACCAGCGGTCGCGTCCAAGGTTCGACTTCGCTGGCCATCGTCTCTTCGTCAGGTGTGTCGCGATGCAGCCGGCCGGTGAGCCACCAAATCAAAGCGACTACCGCCACATCGCCGAGCGCGCCTAACAACCCGTTGAACTGCTCTTGTGTTGAGACCTTGCCGGCGTGCTCGATCGTCTCGGTAATGGCGAAAAACCAACGCCAGGCGAACAACAACGCGAGCGTAACCAGTGCCGCCAGTCGTGGCGCCCGCGCGGTCAGAATATCGCCTGTCCAATGCGACGCCCGGCGCGTGAAGTCGGCGATGTTCATGCCGATCAGCAGCAGCAGCGGTGTGATCAGACCGCCGAGGAACTGCACGTTGAAGCTGATCTTTGCGAGGCCGGTCGGAATGCCGAATAGCTGCTGAGTCTGAAGCTCGCGGCGTTGCGCGAGGAGGAAAATGACGGAAACGAGCGCGAAGATGGCTGCGAACTCCAGCACCGGCCGCGCCGGAGCGCGCCATCGCAGAGTGAACACGAGCGCTACACCAGCAGTCGCGCCGCCCCCGAGCCAAATCGTCATCCTGTCCTCCCCAGCGAAGACAGAGTTCAGCCAGCCGATCGCATTGAGTTCGTAGAGCAGGAGAAAGACGACGCGCAGCACCCAATGGCTGTGGAGCGCGCCAGCCAGCACGAAGCTCCAGGCCACAACCAGCAGGAACAGCGTCATCGGCAAAAGGCCGATCGGCACAAGTTGTCCGCGGAAAATTCGGCTGCCGGTAAGCGCAATCAGCGGCGAATTGGCGCGCCAGAAATCGTTAAAAAGGAGGGCTGCAATCACGACGCCGAGCACGACGAGGCCGGCTCGCGCCAAACGCCGCGAGTTTCGCGGAAGCGTCCGCAGGTCAAGCATGCCCTCACAAAGATCCGCCCAAATGAAGTCACGCAGCGCGCGCGACGAGACCGTCCAGAGCAGACCGATGAGGCCGGCGATCGCGATGGGGGAAGGCCGGAAGCCGCTCAGCCTCATCGCTGCATCTCCTGTGGTTGTGCCGGCGGTGCAGTTTCATTTCCCGGCGTCGCCACTGCGAGCAACGTCATGCCGAGCGGGACGATCACCCGATTGCTCAACACCAGCGGACGCGGCGCGAACACCTGTATGTTTGAGATGTCGAGGTCGAGCCCGAG
>DATHXZ010000536.1:0-1717 GCA_035459405.1 Chthoniobacterales bacterium | reverse complement strand
GCGGTTTTTCGACATGCCGAAACTGCTCACGCTGCTGACGCCCGGCACGGCCGCGCAACGTGCGGAAGAGCCGGAGCCCATCCGGCGGAGAATTGCGATCGCGCAGGACGAAGCGTTCCATTTCTACTACGCCGCGAATCTTGATCATCTGCGGCGAAGCGGCATCGATCTGGTGGAATTCTCTCCACTGCGCGATGCGGCGCTGCCGGCGGGGATCGAAGGCTTGATCTTCGGCGGCGGCTTCCCCGAGTGCTTCGTCGATGCACTCGCGCAGAACGGGTCGTTGCGGGCCGAAGTCCGCTCGGCGATTCGCGGTGGCCTGCCATGTTATGCGGAGTGCGGCGGGCTGATGTATCTGGCGGAAGAGCTGATCACGAGCGATGCACGGCGATGCCCCATGGCCGGCGTGGTGCCCGGCGCCGTCGAAATGACGCCGCGCCTCGTCAACTTCGGCTATTGCAAAACCTCGCTTGTGAACGAAGAGCACAGCCCTGTTTTCCACGGGCACGAGTTTCATCACTCGCGTTGGCTGGCCGAGAACGAAAGCGCCAATCTCTGGCGGGTAGCGAAGAAGCGCGGTGGCGCCGCACGGCGCGAAGGATTCGGGCGCGCGCGGCTGCACGCCTCGTATGTGCATCTCCACTTTGCGACGGCTGGGTCCGTCGTCGATCACCTTTTTGAAGCGAGGAGCGCCGCATGATTCACTGCATCGGTGCGGGTCCGGGCGACCTCGCCTTTTTGACACAGCGGGGGCGCGAGCTCATTGAATCGGCCGACGTGGTGGCTGGCTTCAGCGCGGTGGTCGATCTCGTGCGGCCACTCATTCGACGCGGATGCGAGGTCATCACGATGGGCTACAAAGACCAGGTCGCCAAGCTCGATGAACTGGCGCAGCGGCATCATGGCGGGCTCGCGTGCGCTGTCGTGTTGATGGGCGACATGCACTTCTCAGGCTTTCAATTTCTCGAGCGCATCGAGCGGGCGTGCGGCCATCCGGTCGAGACGATACCCGGCATCAGCTCGGCGCAGATTCTTGCCGCCCGCACCCGCGTTTGTTTCGACGAGACGACGTTCGTTACGTTCCACCGCCGGGGCGAGATCGCGCCGTTCCAGCGGCATCTCCTGCATGTGCTGGAAGATGAACGCAACGCGATCGTCATCCCGCGCCCGTGGGACTTCATGCCGCGCGACATCGCGGCGTTCCTGCTCGCACACGGCGCCGCTGGGGATCATCCGACCGAAGTCTGGGAGCGGCTCACGCAGAGCGAAGCTGCATGGTGCGGCCATCTCGGCGACTGCACAGCCGAATTTTCCGACATGAGCATCATGCTTATCCGCGCGCTGCGCCCGATGCCGAGCCAGATCGAGGTGGCTAAATGAGCGCGCCGGTTTCCGCAGACTACGGCATCGTCATCGCCGGCCATGGGAGCCGCGATCCGCAAGGCGTGCGCGAGTTCGAGGCGATCGTCGAGTTGCTGAAACAACGCGCGCCGGAACGGCGCGTGACGCACGGGTTTCTGGAGTTCACGAGGCCGACGATCGACGAAGCCGTTCGCGTCAACGTCGCTGCCGGTTCGCGCCGGCTGGCCATTGTGCCGGGCGCGCTGCTCGGCGCCACGCACATCAAGAACGATATCCCGAGCGAGGTGCTCGCGCTGCAGCGTGAGTTCCCGGAGGTCGCGCTCAATTACGGCGCGCCGCTGCATCTGCACCCGCT
>DATHXZ010000535.1:0-13460 GCA_035459405.1 Chthoniobacterales bacterium | reverse complement strand
TTCGCCGGCGGGGGCGCGAGCGGGGTCTGCGCCTGTGCCAGCGATGCAGTCGCGGCGAGTACGACTAACGCGACAAAATGCCTGAAGCGCACGACAGTTTTAGAACTGCAGGTTGGATCGGAAGCCGAATTGATTGTCATCGAAGCTAAAAAATTCGAGCGAACTGTCGTTTTGTCGGCTTACATAGTAAATACCGGCAAACCAGAATTTCGTAACCCTAACATCGATACCGGGGACAACAAAATAATAGTCGTCTTCGCGATCTGCAGCCACGCCGCTGATTCTGCTGAAATACGTCTGGTGTTGATATCCGGTGGAGAGGCTAAGGAACGCGCGCTGGAAGAACCTTTGCTGCGCGTTGAACGTGACCTGAGTGGAGGTGAAATCCTGGCCGAACACGCTGGCGGAGTTCAGTGTCCGTCGCGTCGCGGAGGCGCCAAACGACGTGCCATCGAAAGGCTTGTAGCTCATGCCGAGCTGAAAGATCGGCGAGACCTGATCATCTGACTCGACTTCGGATTGGCGGAACTCGAACCCGGCCGAGCCGTTGGCGCGGAGTTTCTCCGATATCTCGTAGCTTGCCCGCACAGTGAGCTGTTCAAACGTCTGATCGGGTGACGGTCCCTCGACGAAGTTCTGCCCCACGCTCAAGTCGACGCCCAGAGAGAGCTTCGGCCCGAGTTGGTAATTGAAGCCGATTGAGCCGGCGAGCGTCTCCGACCCGATGAGGTCCTCCGGATCAACCAGCGAATACTGCGCGCCGAAGGTGAACGACGTTTTGCCGGTGAGATCCGCCGCCGCGCCGAAACGCGTCGAGTAGGTGGTGACCCGGCGGCGGCCACCGACGTCGAGGTTCGCCTGATTGTTGAAGCCACCGGACTCGTTGATGACACCAAGGTTCGTGCTCTGCACCGAGGTGAAATCCTGGCTGAGGGTGAAGGCAAACCGGCCGGGGCGCCAGCGGCCTTCCAGATGTGCGATGTGCTCGAGGGTGTTGAACTCGGAATTGTTTATGTAGAAGTACGCCGTCGGCGAGTAGCTAAACGAGACGTAGTTCGCCTGCCGCTCGAGCACGTCGCCGATTCCAAAGACAACGCGGCCCTCGATTTGAGCGGAGAAGTCCTCCCGCCGGTTTTCATTGCGCGAGAGGGTGACGTTGTCGTCGTAGACGCCGCGCGCTTCCACGCTGATCGCGTAACGGAACCGACGGGGCGTCGCGGAAACTTCGTCCACCGCAGGCTCGCTCGGTTCCGCGGCCGTTTCGGGATCTTCCGCGACGGGCAGCGGGGGCTCGACTGCGGCGGCGTCCGCTTCGGTCGGCAGCTGCTCGGTGAGGGCGACGGGGAGGTTCCCCGGCAGCGGTTCCGGCTCTACAGTTCCACCCGTGGAACTATCCGCGGCGACGACGGGAGTGCTGGTGCTGGGCGATGCACCTGCCGGATCGTTGACCTGCGCGAATGAAACGCTGCTACCTGCAAGTGCAGCGGCGAGGAGCGGCGCGAGCATGGAAGAGCGGGGAAACATAAACGCGGAGAGTTTATGATGTAGTGCGCGAGAAGCGAGCGGGGAAGATTGCGCGTGCAGGTTCGACGTGCAGCCGGTTTAGAAATTCGGATCAGCTGATTGAGCTCGCGTCATCGTTCCGAGAGGGGCGAGGTCCGAACAAGCAATTGGCGCGCCCAGTAGCCACAGCGCGCGTGGCGCTGCGCGCGGTTCGTTGTCGAGGCATTTCGTATACGGCAACGGACCAGTGAAGTTTCGATTTGTCCCGGCACGCGTCCGAGGAGCACCGCTGCGCGACGTGCCGCTCACTGCCCCACTGGCGGCCGTTCACCCGCCGGCGGTTGTGAGTGCGTTCGGCTCCTTCGCCAAAGCTTCTGGTGAGCGTTGTATTCGTCGCTGATGTATTGGGCGCGCGGATCTCGCGCCTTGGCCAAGGCGAACATCCGCTCCGCCTCTTCAAATCGCCCAAGAATATCGTAGAGCTGCGCTTGGTCGATCAGGTAGGTTGCGTCGAGAGGCGAAAGCCGGTGCGCCTTCGTGTGGGCGGAGAGCGCGCTTTCATAAAGCGGGACGCGCTCTTCCCATTGGCTTAGCTCGCCGGCAGAGGCGCGCAGCGCACGGCCGAGGTAAAAGTAGATGTGCGGGTTTTGCTTCTCGCGCTTGAGAGCTTCCAAGCCGAAGTTCATGGCCGCCTCCCAATCTTCACGCCAAAGCGCGATCCGCGCGCGGTCGGCGAAGTATTCGCCGGGCAGGATACGAACGCACTGAATCAGCAGAACGGCCGCAGCGAGCGTGAGTCCTAATCTCGGCGTCCAGCGCGGCACTGTGGCCAGTGTTGTTTGATCCTGGGTAAGTCCTGGTGCAGCAAGCATTCCGAAGATCGACGCAATGAGGAGAGCATTGGCGGGAATGTGCATATTGAAGTCGACAGCGGAATGCACCAAGTATGCTGCCAGGCAGGAGAGCGCTCCGATGTTTAACGCGAGGCGGTCACTCAGCGGCGGCGCCCCGGCTGCCACACGCCGGATGCCGAGGGCGACGAATGTCCGGCAGCCGTATCCCACATGGACGAGGAAGAAGAGCAGGAACGCCGCTGCCCCGGCGACGCCGTACTCCGCGAGCAGGTGCAGGTAGTCGTTGTGCACATCAACCGGATCCTGCTGGAATGTCGGTGCACGGAATTCCCGACCGTAAAAAAGGTAGGTACCGCTGCCCGTGCCGATCCACGGCTGTAGCTTCCATTGCTCGATAGCCGCTTCCCAGAGCGTCACACGCGTCGGGTCGGTGACGATGTTCTGTAGTTTGCCCGACAACGTGGGATTCTGCTGGACGAGCGTCCACAATCCAAGGCCGCCAAGCGAGGCGATGACCAAGGCGATCGCGCCGAACTTCAGAACGTGCCGACCACCCGCAGCTCCGAGGACCAGCAGACTCAGGCAAGCAAACGCGAGAATACTCGCGGCGACACCAAGGTATCCGCCGCGGCTGCCGGTCAGCGCAACTCCGACGTAACAAGCGGCGGCAAGATACCCGATGCAGATCCGGAGCCAGTGTGGCCTACGGCTCCAGCAGGCAAGACTGAGGCCGAGGACGCCAACCAGCTCCAGCATACCAGCCAGATGATTTGGAGACGCGTAGAGCCCTGCGCCACGTCCAGTGATCTCGCCCTGCTCGAAGCTTTGTAGCGCAGGGACGAGCAACGAGAGGCTTCCGCCGCGAATCACCTGCGCAACCGCGACCGCGACGTGAACGAGCGCGACGAGGAGCAACGTTACGAAAATGGCAGCGCGTCGCGCTGGCGCCGACAGCGCGGTGAGAACCACTGCATAGACAACGAACCCCGCGAGAACGAGATAGAGGTCGGCACGCGCCACGTATGAAACGGGAGAGGTGAGGGCGCGACCAACTATGTAGCCGCAGAGAACCGCGGCCGCGACAAAACACCACGAGCTCGGTGCCGGCGAGGCCGAAGGCTGAGCAGCCGCGGCGATCAAGCCGGCGACTGCGACAAAGGCGTACGCAACCAGGACCGGCAGCATCTCCCGCTGCGAAATCAGCACCTGCAGATAAACGAACGCGCCGACCAAAAGCCCGAGCGTCAAGAACCCGGCTCCGCCGGACGCGCGGCGAGCAATCATTCAGCCGTACAAAAGTCCGCCGCCGAAAAACGGCGGCGGACACAAATGAACCGGGACGTAGAACCGGCGCTTCGCACCGATCTCTACCCTTCAGAGAAGCGCCACGTCAAAGGCTAGTCGACAGCGCGCTGCACCCCAGCGACCACCGAGTTAAATGCAGGCGAGAAGGTCGAGCTCTCTGCGGTGGTTGAGTCATTCTTATTGCCGCGTGGTCCACGCGTGGGCGACGCGGGGCAGGGGCCGGCGGTATCGCCATGCGCTATGTGCCGGTCGACCGCCTCGCACGCTATAGTGATCGTCTGCCGCTGCTTGTGGCAAACCTGACATCTTTCCTGGCCCTGTGCAACGCTCGTGCTGGTGGTGACAAAAAAGAAAGCGAAGCCGAACCCCGCCGCCATGGTGACGACTCCTGGTATGCCTGTCACGTGACGGCGAAGGACTGTGCTGAACGCGAGTAATTTTCTCATAGTGGTAATGGATTCTTTAGGCTTTATGACAGAAGGCGCTCCGAATGCAACATCTTTTCACGCAATCTTGGCTAATTTAGAGATTTTAAGCAGATACTGCGCCGTGCGCGAGGACAAAGCTCCAGAAGGAACTATCGAGCCATTCCCAACCACCAATCGTGGTTCGACGTGGGTAGCGTTCAAGGGAGGTCGGCAGCTCGTGCGACGCCGCTGAACTGCAAGCAGCGTCCCCGACAACAAGAAGCAGGTGCACGGAAGGAATGCGCGTCGAACCGTCTTTAGGGCCGAAGTCGGGAGCCAGATCTCGCCGGTTGCATTCCACTTTGATAGCACGAATGATTCAGCGGCGTGCAGCTCGTGGAGCAGCCGAATATTCAGGCAGTGCAGGTTGAGCGGAGCATTCGAAGCGAATGCTGGAGATCAGCGTCGGATGCGATTGTGCCGAGCCCCGGACCGAGACATCGAGACAATCGCTGCCGCGGCAAGAATGCGAGCTGAACCGACCATCGCTCGCAGACAAAGCCCCTCTCCGGTTCTTCGCGCGGAGCGTCAGACGAGCGTTCTTAGATTTTAGCATGGCGAGAGCGCGAGACGTCACCACGGGCTAAGCGCTACTCGCCAACGTGATCGCAGTCGCACGCCTGTGTCTGATGATCGCCGCGCAGGGTTACTGCACCTGATAAACTTCCACCAAAGCAACACCGGTCGTTCCGTCTCTGCCGCGGACGATCGCCGTATAGTTGTCTGGCGGTAAGGAGGCGATGAGCGCAGACTCGCGATCGTCGGTCGGCTGAAGGCCGGTAGCCTCGATCTGCTGCCTCTGTCCCTGTTTCCAGTTGTCGTTGAAGATTATCCTGCTGCCATCTTCGTCGACGAGCTCAACGGTCGGGTCGTTGAGCCTGTTATTGACCCCCGTCGCAGCCAGCGACGGTCCGATCGCACGCACGACGACGTTCGCATTCGTCTGTCCGCCGCCGACAATGAAGCCGCCGATCATCACGTTCTGTCCCGTCGTGACAAATCCACGCGAACTAATGTTTGCCAATCGCGAGCTTGTGCCCGTATCCAGGTCAAAGACCTCGACCAAGGCCACCCCAGTCGTCCCATTTTTGCCCCGAACGATCGCAGTGTAGTCCGTGCCGTCCGCTGGTAGCGTTGCGATGATCGCCGACTCACGGTCGTCAGATGGCGGCGGAACCGGAGCCTGTTCAATCTCCTGTCGCTGTGTGTCCTTGTAGTTGTCGTTCTGGGCGATCAGCACGCCGGACCGGTACAGCTCGAGCGTTGGGTCGAGGAGCGGGTCCTGCACACCGCGCGACCGCAGAGAGGGTCCGATTGCGCGGACCGTGACTCGTTTCGAACCAGAGCCATTAATGATGAAGCCGCCAATGAGGACATTGTCGCCGGTTCCCACCCGCAGACGTGTCGAAATGTTCTGCAAACGGTTCGCACTTCCCTCGGGGACCACTGAGACGTCGTCCAGCCGCCAGAAGTCGTCATCGTGGCGGTACTGAAATTCGAGCGTCGTGGGAGAACTGTTTGCGGTGAACGACGCTGAGATGAGCTGGTAATCACCGTTCGCGGAATACGGTGGTGAGCTTGTGGTGAAAAGGACGGTTCCGTTCACCACCGCGCGGAAGAAATTAGTCGGCACGTCCGAATCGTTGGCGAGAAAGAAGGACAGCGTATATCTCTGGCCAACGGTGGTGTTCAGGTTCTGCGTAAGGAGGCCCGTTTCCGCTACCTCGGGGGCGAGGTTCGCGTAGTTTTCGCCGGAGCGCGCGAATCTGGTGTCGGTGCCGACGCTTGAGAACTGTTGCCCAGTGTTCGGCCCCGACGGCGGCGTCAACGTCCAAGCCGAGGAAAAGCTTGAGGAGCCGGGCGGCGTGTCTTCAAACCCGCCATCGCGGACAAGATTTTGGGCGTGAACATCGAGCGCCCAGCACGCGGCGGCGGCGATGCAGAGGGACCTGAGGATCGGGGAGTGTTGTTTCATGTTGTCGAACGGCAGGGGGATCTTGTCAGATGGGCGCGTGGCTCTACGCGCCCTAATACGCTAATCACAACTAGCGACTTGTTCATTGAATACCAGTTCGAGTTTGGTTCTGCAAGCTTTCACGTTCGAAACGTTGCCACGCATGTCAGTCCGCGGATTGCCCGCTAGTCGGCCCACTTTGACGTTTGTGCGTCCAAGATGCTGAGGCGGTGCACCCTGCGGGATCGTTAGCGGAGCGACTTGTCGACCAACGCGAAGCACTTCGCTCTGGTGCGGTAATGACGCCGCCGGGACGACGATCTGCAGCTCTGCCTCGGTGAAACCTGCCGGCCTCGTTGCGCAAAACGAGCCGCGAAGCAGGTGCACGCGCGCATCACGTTGCCGAACTGGATAAACCATTGCGTTGCCATTCTTCTTCAAGCGCACTGAGTCGATCGTAACGGCCGTCCCGGCGTTCAGCTCGAGCGCCATGTTTGGCAGGAGGCTAATCAATGCTGTTGCAGCTTTTCCCGTCTCGACCGTTTCGCCGCGGCTGAGAGTGGCTCCAGGCGCCACCCGCGCACGTTCGCCGCTCTTTCTCGTCACAAACACCTCGCCTCGCGCCGACAAACTGCGCGAGAACGTGATGATTCTCGATCTGGCTGCAACTTGAGCCGCCAGCGAGGATCGCCGCCGCCGTTGCGATGAGAACAATGCACTGGCAATGTGTGCGCGCGCGGATGCGACGGCTTGCTGCGGTGAGCTGGCAGCGCATACGGGGATCGAACCCGTGCACCGGCCTTGAGAGGGCCGTGTCCTAACCACTAGACGAATGCGCCGTCGTCTGATCCGCGACCATAGCTACGGTGCCGCTGCGCGGCAAGTACGCCGTTACGGTCGCGGCAGGCCGAATAAGCCGGAGCGCGCCGACGGGGAGGGCGATGGTGAACCGTAGCCGGACGCTGGAACGGTCGCCGTCGGCGATGGAGAAGCTGCAACGCTGCCGGGTGGAGTTGGCGCCGGCTTCGGTGCTGTCTCCGGCCGCACGCGAGGCTGCGGCAGCGCTGCGAGATACTCGCGCTTTCGATCGAGCAGATACGGCTTCATCTCGGGGGAAGCCATTGCCATCATGCGGCCGTAGTAAATCTCGAAGTAGCGCGCGAGAAGCTTGCGGCGCTGCAAATCTGTTTTCGCCGCATCCGCGTCTGCCTCGGCGGCTTTTACACGTGCGTCATTCTGCACCTTGTTCCGCAGCTTTCGCCACTCGATGTGGCGACGGTACGCCTCTGCCGCGGGACTCAAGGGAGGCGGCTTCAGTCCCTCGTCGAGTTGCTCGATGGACGGGATGTCGAGCGTGCCCGGCAACGCAGCAGGATCAGGTGGTGGAAGGATGTCCGCCGGGATCAGGTCACCGCTGGGCGGTGTCGGTGCCCGGGTACCCTCTGGTGCGGGATCCTGCGTCTCTGGTCTCGGCAAGGCGACATCCTGGGCGCGTAGAGCGGCGTGACCGAGGCAGCAGGCGAGGGCGATGACGAGCAGCGATCTCATGGGAGTGTAACGGCCGGTCGGGGTGACAGGATTCGAACCTGCGAGCTGTCGCCGCGGCGACCGCTCGCCACTTAACCTCCGGGCAAGTTCATCCCGGCCGCGGCCCATTTTGAAGAACAGCTCGCGCGCGACTGCTTCACCGCGGGTCTCGACGCGTTCCGTATGAACCAGCATCCAAGGGACTCCGTGCTTCGTCGCTTTCGACTCGCCAGCATTGTGACGCTGCAGGCACCGCTCGAGATCCTCGCACGAGCCGACATACCGCCGGCCAGTCTTCTGGCTTCGCAGAACGTAGACGTGGAACATACTCGTGGCTGGAAGCGCTGGTCGGGGTGACAGGATTCGAACCTGCGACCTCCTGGTCCCAAACCAGGCGCTCTACCAAGCTAAGCTACACCCCGACTTGCGGGTGTCCCTTACCACGCGCTGACGCCGTGCGCATCCGGAATTGTTGCCGAATCGGAACCGGCGAAATGTGCGTATTTCGTTTCGTTGATCCCACTGCGCGGATCGAGGTTGACCCGCCGATCCGGTACCTTCCTGGATCAAATAAGGCCTTGCCGCTGTTGCCATTCGAATCCACTGTGTCGCCCTTCGCCGCCCCCCGTGAATGCGTCGCGCGCGCGTGCTGATCTTTTCGCCTCATGTTTAAAAACGAAAAACTCAACGCTCTTCTCTTCGTCACGCTCATTGCGCTTCAGGTGCTTGGATTGGTGGCTCTCTGGACGCGGTTCGAATGGCACTACCTGCCGATCATGCTCGGCATGTATCTGTGGGGCGGGCTGAGCACGACCCTCTACCTCCACCGGTATTTAACGCACCGTGGATTCGAGATGCCGGCGTGGCTGAAGTTTTTCTTCGCGACCGGTTCCGCGGTCTCGCTTTCCGGTGACCCCGTTACGTGGGTTGGCGATCACCGATATCACCACCTCAAGTCTGATACGGACGAGGACATCCACAGCCCGCTGCATGGGTTCCCGTACGCGCACATGATGTGGCTCGTGCGCAAGCCGGAGGGGTTCCGCGATCGCTCGCTGCGTTATGCGGCGGACGTGCGCAAGATCTGGTACTGCCGCGCCTGGGAGAAGCCGTACTTCTATGTCATCCCGCATCTCACCGTCGCGGCGACTCTTTGGCTGGCCCTTGGGTTCACCGGCATGCTCTGGTGCCTCTACGTGCCCATGCTGGTGGTCTACAACTTCACTTGGGCAGTCAATTCGATCTGCCACATGCCGAGCCTCGGCTACCGCACTTTCGAGACATCCGACCACAGCAAAAACAACTTCTGGGTGGGCCTCGGCGCGCTCGGCGAAGGGTATCACAACAACCATCACGCGCAGCCGCGTTGCGCAGCGCACGGGCGACGCTGGTGGGAGCTCGATGTGACCCGCTACGTCATTTGGGGGCTGGAGAAGGTCGGGCTCGCCTGGAGCGTGCACTGGCCGAAGCCCGAGAAGAAGGAAACGATCGCGACTGTCTCGGAAGACGAAGCCGGCGCGATGCTGCTCTTCGGCGCGCGGATCAAGGATCCGTCGGTCGACTCTGCCGACCAGAAGCGCGCTCAGTAAGCGAGATTTGGCGCGAGCCATTTCTCGACGAACTCAACGCTGACATTCTTGCGCGCGGCGTAATCGCGCACCTGGTCGCGGTCGATTTTACCGACGGCGAAATACTTCGCCTCGGGGTGCGAGAAGTACAGCCCGCTCACACTCGCGCCCGGGTGCATCGCCATTGATTCCGTAAGCACGACACCGGCGTTGGCGACGGCCTGTAGCAGGTCGAACAAGAGCGGCTTCTCGGTGTGATCGGGCGACGCTGGATACCCAGCGGCAGGCCGGATCCCACGATAGCGTTCGCGAATGAGCTCCTCGTGCGAGAGCTTCTCGTCGCCGCCAAATCCCCACGCGATCCGCGCCTGCTGATGCAGGTATTCGGCGAAGGCTTCGGCCAGCCGATCAGCCAGTGCCTTGGTGAGGATCGCGTTGTAATCGTCGTGCGCGTCCGAGAAACTCTTCGCCACCTCGTCGGCTCCGATTCCCGCAGTGACGGCGAATCCGCCGAGGAAATCCGCGCGGCCGCTCTCTTTCGGCGCCACCCAATCTGCCAGGCACCGGTTTGTCTGCCTGGCCGGCTTTTGCATTTGCTGGCGCAGGAAGTGGAACGTGGCGAGTTGTTCGCGGCGTGAGTCATCGGTGTAAATCTCGACGTCGTCGCCGACCGAGTTAGCCGGCCACAGCGCATAAACACCGCGTGCCTTGAGCAACTTCCCGGCAACGATCCGTTTCAGCAGCGTCTGCGCATCGTCGAAAAGTTCGCGCGCCTGCTGCCCGACGACGGGGTCTTCGAAGATCGCCGGATAGCGGCCGCGTAACTCCCACGTGTGAAAGAACGGCGACCAATCGATGTAGGGCAGAAGCGTGGCGAGCTCCGGCTCGATGCTGCGCACGCCGGTGAATTCAGGCTGTGGAGGTTCGTAGCTGCTCCAATCGATCTTCCCGCCATTCGCGCGCGCGTCTTCGATCGTCAGCATCTTCTTGTCCCGGGTGCCGGCGGCATGCGCGGCGCGGAGCGCGGCATAATCCGCGCGCGTCTTCGTATCGAACTCGGCTTTCAGCTCGTTGTTGAGCAGGCTGTTGACGACACCCACAGCGCGCGACGCATCGAGCACATGCACAGTGCTCCCATCATAATGCGGCGCGATCTTGACCGCGGTATGTGCGCGGCTCGTCGTGGCACCACCGATCAACAGCGGCAGCGAAAAGCCTTCCCGTTTCATCTCCTGCGCGACATGCACCATCTCGTCCAGTGACGGGGTGATGAGGCCGCTCAACCCGATCGCGTCGGCACCGCGCTCGCGTGCTGTTTCCAGAATTTTTGGCGCGGAGACCATCACACCGAGATCGATGACTTCGTAGTTATTACACTGCAGCACGACGGCGACGATGTTCTTCCCGATATCGTGCACGTCGCCTTTGACCGTCGCCATCACGATGCGCCCCTGCGGCTTCGCGCCCCCGGCTTTCTCCGCCTCCATGAACGGCATGAGATAGGCGACCGCTTTCTTCATCACGCGAGCGCTCTTCACGACCTGCGGCAGGAACATTTTCCCCGCGCCAAACAGATCGCCCACCACGCTCATCCCCGTCATCAACGGACCTTCGATCACGGCCAGCGGGCGGTTACTCTGCCGCCGCGCTTCTTCCGTGTCTGCATCGATGAAGTCGACAATCCCTTTCACGAGCGCGTGCGAGAGTCGCTCTTCGACCGGCGCGCTCCGCCACGCTTCTTTTTCGACGGGCGTCTTGTCCTTCGCTTTGACGCTCTCGGCGAAGTCGACCAGCCGCTCGGTTGCATCGTCGCGGCGATTCAGCAGCACATCTTCGACGCGCGTCCGCAGCTCGGGCTCGATCTCTTCGTAGACGGCAAGCTGGCCGGCATTGACGATGCCCATGTCGAGCCCGGCGCGAATCGAGTGATAGAGAAACGCGGCATGCATCGCCTCGCGGACGGGATTGTTCCCGCGGAACGAGAACGAAACGTTGCTGATGCCGCCGCTCGTGCGCGCACCCGGCAGGTTTGCTTTGATCCAGCGCACCGACTCGATGAAATCGACGCCATAGTTGCGATGCTCCTCGAGCCCCGTCGCGACCGTGAGCACGTTCGTGTCGAAGATGATGTCGTTCGGGTCGAACCCGGCTGATTGGGTCAGCAGCTTGTAAGCGCGCGCGCAGATCTCGATGCGACGCTGGAGGTTGTCGGCCTGCCCTTGCTCGTCGAACGCCATCACGATCGCCGCCGCGCCGTAGCGCCTGACGAGCCCAGCTTGGCGAAGGAATTCCTCCTCGCCATTCTTGAGGCTGATCGAATTCACGACTGCCTTGCCCTGCACGCAGCGCAGGCCGGCTTCGATCACGCTCCACTTCGAGCTGTCGATCATAATGGGGATACGCGAGATCTCGGGCTCGCTGCCGATCAGGTTGAGGAAGCGCGTCATCGCCGCTTCGGAGTCGATCATCCCTTCGTCCATGTTGACGTCGAGGATGTTCGCGCCGCCTTTCACCTGCTGGCGCGCAACTGCGAGCGCCCCGTCAAAATCGCCGCCGAGAATCAGCTTCGAGAACTTTGGCGAGCCGGTGATATTCGTCCGCTCGCCGACGATCACGAAGCCCATCTCTGGGGTGACGTTCAGCGGCTCGAGGCCGGAAAGGTGCAAGGTGGTGCAAGCCTCCGGCTTGCGCGGTTCTGAATCACGCAACCTAGAGGCTTGCGCGACGCGAGGCGGGCAATCGCGCACGATCTGCGCGATGTGGCGGATGTGATCAGGCGTCGTACCGCAGCACCCGCCGACGATGTTGAGCCAGCCATTCTGCGCCCAATCACGAAGCTGCGGCGCGAGGCTTTCCGGCGTCTCGGGAAATCCGGTTGGCGAGAGCGGATCAGGCAATCCGGCATTCGGGTACGCGCTCACGTAACGCGGCGCGTCGTGCGCGAGTTCCTCGATGTAAGGCCGCATCTCGTTAGGCCCGAGGGCGCAATTCAAGCCGACCACGAGCGGATCCGAATGGCCGACCGAGATCAGAAACGCCTCGACGGTTTGCCCGCTGAGCATCCGCCCCGAGAGATCGGTCACGGTGCCGGAGACCATCAGCGCGACCGATCGTCCCGTTTGTTCGAAGGCTTGCGCGATCGCCATCAGCGCCGCTTTGGCGTTCAGCGTGTCGAACACCGTCTCGAGCAGCAGGACGTCGACGCCACCCTCGAGGAGCCCGAGCACTTGATCCGAATACGATTGGCGGATCTGCTCGAACGTCACCGCGCGGAAGCTCGGATCGTTCACGTCCGGGGAGATCGAGGCCGTCACCGGCATCGGGCCCAGCGAGCCGGCAACGAAGCGCCGTCGACCGGTTTCGTTCGCGACGCGAGCCGCAGCGCGCTGCGCGATCTGCGCCGCGACGACGTTCATCTCGTGTGTCAGCGCACGCAGCGCGGGGTCATCCACGACGCGCTGGAAAAACTCCGGATCCTTCCGCCCATTCTGCGGCTCTTCTTTGAAGAGGAAATCGTGCAGGCCGATCGTGGTCCCGCTGAAGGTGTTCGTCTCGATGAGGTCCGCGCCGGCTTGCAGGTATTGAGTGTGGATCTCCTCGATGACTTCCGGTTTCGTCAACAGGAGCAGCTCGTTGTTGCCCTTCAGGTCCTTGCCGGACCAGTCGGCGAAGCGCGTGCCACGGAAATCCTGCTCGCTCAGCTTGTAGCGCTGAACCATCGTGCCCATCGCGCCGTCGAGCACGACAATGCGCTCGCGCATGAGCGCTTCGAGCGGTTCGAGGATCTCCGTCGCCATCGTGACGGAGAGTAAAAGCGCGTTCGCTCAGCGCATCAAGGAACAAATTAACGCATCATGATGCGTAGATGTGTTGTGGGCACGCGCGGGCGGGCAAATTGTAGGCCGACCGCTTCGGTTGGCCATGGTCAATGGGGATATGGCCAGGCGCAGCGCCCGGCCTACAACGAAGCCGCTCCAGAAACGACACGCCTTCGCCTGCGAGCTTCGCTTCCAGCTTGCGCGTGCAATCGCAATCAGAGCAGGCCCATGCCTCCGTGCCGTTCTCGTGCCGGCAATTCTTCCGCGCGTGCGCGTCTTTCACCTGGAGCAGCTCGAAATACTCCTCCCAGTACGCTCGCTCCTCCTCGAGCGGCTCATCGCAGAAGCACACCTCCACCCAGCGCGCGGTTCCGTCAGCCATCAACCGCGCCTCGCGCATGTTGTGCACGTACTCGTCGCCTGCCACCGAACCGGCGCCTAATGAGCCGTCGTCGATCGCATCC
>DATHXZ010000534.1:0-6476 GCA_035459405.1 Chthoniobacterales bacterium | reverse complement strand
GCCGCCTCAACGCCGATCGCGTCGAGTGGCTTCTTCTGTTCAGCGGCGCGCATCTTCCACTCGGCCGGTCCGTAGAACGCATCAACGTAATCCGCATCGTGCTGACCCATCGCGAGGACGAGATGCACATATTGCTCCGCGAGCGCGCTCAAATCGCTATCACCGCGTGCTTTGGCCGACTCAGCTGCCGCTGCGCGTTCACTCCCGAACAGCAGCAAGACGGCGACGATGAGGAACGGTATCGGTTTCACAAACGTGTACGCTGTGGGTCCATGAGGTGGTACCAGGGAGGGGACTCGAACCCCTAAGGATTGCTCCACCAGATCCTAAGTCTGGCGCGTCTGCCAATTTCGCCACCCTGGCTTCAGAAAGCCGCTCAATCTAGCACAAATCGCAGTACACAGCGCGGTGTCGCCACCGTGTTTGCCTCGTGTCGAGGCGTTTACAAGCGGACGACTTACACTCTGTCAGTCTTCTACGCCCTTTCAGCGCGCACGGCCGACCGACGATCGAATACGTCGACGATTCGGATCGTTATGGGTTCCGTTACTCCGCGCACCTAAGGACTACTTCTTCGACTTGCTGACGCGCGTCGGCTTCCCTTTTCGTTCGTGCTGGCCATCTTCTTGAGCTGGTTCTCGCCATGATTGTCGAAGCGCGCCTTTCGCCTTCTTTCCGCGTTTCGCCGCGAGCGCAGCGCCGGCGCCATCTGCTGTTTCTTCGATTTCCCGGCATGACCAGCCTTTCGTCGCTCGTTAGGGGTCGGTCTTCCGCGGACCCGATGGCGCAGATAGTACAGGAAAAGAGCGGCTCGAAGTTCGAAGCGGCGTTCCTAGACATGGTGATCCAGCATGATCAGGAAGGTGTGAAGATGGCTGACATCGAGCGCCCCGTGCGATGAACTCGCGCGTCCGACTCAGCGGAAATAGGTGCGCGTGACCCGCGCCGACGAATACCAGATGCTTCACGTGCGGTGCGGCTCGCCGTTACTCCTGGCACCATTTCGATTTGCTCGAGAAGAGCAGCCGGAATGTTTTCGGCACGCGCCAGAAGCCAGCGATCACGCCAAAGAAGCCGACCGCCGCTCCGACGCTGGCTCGAAACTTCTCGTGCTCGGGCATTCGCGCGAAATGGCGGTCCTTCTTCGCGCGCTCGACGTTCAGAATCGCGGTGATGAGGCCCAGATGTGAGAACGCTTGCGGGAAGTTGCCGAGAAACTCGCCTGTCGCCGGTTTGAACTGTTCGGAGTAAAGCCCGAGCGGACTGGCGCGCGCGATGATCGTCTCCAGCAATCTCTCTGCGCGGGCGATCTTGCCTTCTCGAACCAAATGCTCGATGAGCCAAAAGCTGCAGAGAATGAATGCACCTTCGCCAGCCTGCGCGTCGTCATCAGAGCGATGAAGCCAGCCATTCGTGCCGAGTCGCTCCTCAATCCGCTCGCGCGTGCTTCGTGCGAGCTCGTCGGCCAGGAACCCAGTGTTGTAGGCGAGCAGTGATGAGGCGTCGAGGCGCTCGCTCTCGAATGCCTCGCTGAGAAACTCCACGCCCTCTTCCGTCCGCACGCCGTGCTCGAGCGTGTGGTTGCGCACTTCGTCGGCAAGTCGATCCGCCTCACGCTTGTCGATCAAACCGAGATCGCGTGCACGCATGATCGCGAGCCAGGCGGAAACCTTGCCGTAAGTGAACTGGCGGCGCTCGACCACTTCCCAGATTCCGTTGTCCGGCTGTCGCCATTCTCGCCGGACGGTCTGGAGCGCGGCGCAACCGAGGTTGCGCTTGCGTCTGTCGAGTTTCCCGCCGGTGTGTTTCCAAAACAGCAGCGACTGGAGCATGTGGCCAGAGTTGTCGAGCTGGAGCTGAGCGTGCGCGCGGTTGCCGCGGCGGACCGGTTGCGAACCGCGATAGCCGCTCAGGTGTTCCAGAATCTCTTCGGCTGAATCAGTCTCCTCGCGGACCGGCCACAACACTGGCAGCTCCGTCGCGTCGTCGTATCCGCAATGTTTCGCCAGATATTCCAGGTAGGCCTTCGCTTCGCCGGAGTAGCCGATGCGGAATAGCGCGTTGATGAAAAGCGAGGTGTCGCGCAACCAGGTGAAGCGATAATCCCAATTCGCATCGCCGCCGATCTTTTCCGGGAGCGAAGTCGTGGGCGCGGCAACGAAGGCGCCGGTCGGCGCATACGTGAGCAGCTTCAGCGTCACCGCGCTGCGCCTAACAACATCAGAATGCCGGCCGCGGTAGTAGTTGAAGAGGTTCCACTCTTCCCAGAACGCCTGTGTGGTGTTGAGCCAGCGATCGATCTGCCTTTCATCAGGCGCATTCGCTTGATCGGAGTAATCGAGCACCAGGTGGAAACGTCTGCCACGCTCGAGGAAGAAGCGCGCGAAGAGGTCGCCCACCTCCTGGAGCGGCATGTTCGAGAAGATCCTCGTCTCGGCCGATGCGAACCCACCGTCGCGCTGTTCCCAGCGAGCTTCGCGCCGCGCGTAATCGGGGCGCGCGGCGACGCGCACTTCCATCTCGACCGGTTCGCCCGACTCAAGCTCGACGAGCCGGACGAGCTTCCGCGTCGGATGCAGCGAGGTGAAATCGTAGAAGCGGGCAGTCCGCTCACGGGCAACGACAAAGAAATCCGTAAGCAACACCGTCCCGCGCGGTGTGCTGAATCGCGTTTCCAAAATCGCCGTGTCACCGCGATAGGTGCGGGCGACGCGATACTCGCCTGTTGGTCTAACGATGAACTCGCCGCCCTTGTCGCGATCGATCAGCGCGCCGAAGAACGACGGTGCATCGAACGCCGGCAGACAGAGCCAATCGATCCCGCCATCGCTGTTGACGAGCGCGGCGGTTTCGCAGTTCCCGATCAGCGCGTAATCCGCGATCGGGTACTCGGCTGGCATGTCGCAGCGTAGATTCTCGCAAGGATGCGGAGCGGAAAACCGAGCGCGTAAAGTGTCGCGATCAGCCCATAAAAGAACGTCACCCGCACACGCCCGAACTGCTCGTAGCGGCGCACGCTTGTCTTCAAGCGCCGGTGAACCGCACGCACGCGGCCGAAGCGGTGCAGCTTCCGATAAAACTCCACGTCTTCCATCAGCGGCACGTCGGGGAAGCCGCCGGCCTCGACGAACACGCCGCGCCTGCAGAAGAAGCCGTGATCCCCGCAGCGAATGCGCAGCGCAATCCCGGCGTAATGCGCAAACGAATCGGTGAGCCGATAGATCGCGTGAGTCTTTGGCAGGTTAATCCGGAAGTAGCCGCCGGCCACGCGCCGGTCCGCTACCGCCCGGCGAATGTCATCGAGGCAGCCGAGCGGGACCTCGGAGTCTGCATGCAGAAACCACAGCACGTCGCCACCGGCCGCGCTCGCTCCCGCATTCAACTGGTGCGCGCGTCCTGAGTCGCTCTCCACCAGTTGATCGCAGAGCGGCTCGGCGGTCGAGCGCGTTGCGTCGGTGCTGCCGCCGTCTGCCACGATCAGCTCCGCGCTCGGTGCGCGCTCGCGCAGGTGAAGGAGAAATGGGCCGATGAGTTTCGCCTCATTCAGTACGGGCACGATGATAGAGATCCGGGGCGGCGGTATTATACCGCCGCTCCTTTCCATCGACACGGCTGGCGGCTGAGCGAAACGCACGGCAGGAAGACTCTTCGCGACAATCATCATTGGTTCTCAGCCAATACTTGCTCCACCATCACGCGGCGAAACTTCTCGGGCTCATCGAGCTGCGGCCAATGTGCGGAATGCTCGAACCAGATGAATCGCTTGCCGCGCGGTGCTTCGAGCGCGTCGAAATATCTCTCGGCGACTGCAGCTGTAACGACGTGATCATTGCGGCCTTCGAGAAAATAGACCGGCACTTCCATGCGCGGCACCAGTTGGAACAGATTCGTCGAGAATAATTCCCGCCAAAGATGATCGAAGGAGAACTTCGCGCCGCGCACCATGCGCCACAAATCGCGCAGACTGCACGCCGGCGAGAAGAAGAGCAGCTCGAGCCGCTCGCGTGCGATGGCGCCGAAACGGTCGGGCGCAAATTCGTTCACCCATTTTTGCGAAGTCTGCAGATGTTTCGCGCTCTCGAATGGCGGCGGCCCGACTTCGCGCAGCTCGCGAAGAGCTTCGCCATTGTTCTCTTTTGAAGCGGAGTCCATCGCGAAGTCATAAAGCAGCCGCTCGCTCTCGCGCATGTCGGCTACCTGGCTGATTCCGATCAAAGCCCGCACAACGTCTGGATGCTGCTGCGCAATGATGGCGCCGATGACCGTGCCGGTAGAATGCCCCATGATGAAGATTCGCTCCTGTGCGAAACGTGTTCGCAGCAGCGCGATCAATTCGCGGGCGTCGCGCACGATCTGGCCGATGGTCATCGACTCTGGCGGGATGCCGGGCGAGAACGATTTGCCCGCGCCGCGCTGGTCCCATTCGACAATCGTCAAGTGCCGTTCGAGTTCGGCGTTCACATAAGCAAACGGCATCTCGGGAATGCCCGGCCCCCCGTGCAGCATGAGCAAGAGTGGGTTCGCTCGATTGTGTCCGCGAATGTGAATCCATTGCGTCACACCTCCAAGCTGCACCTGCTCGAGTGAGTCGATCCCGGGCGGCGATGGAATCGCGATTGCGCGGGAGATCTGATTCTGGCGCACGGCACGCATGACAAGCAGCGCGACGATCACGAGCAGCAACACGCCCACGATCGTCAGCGCGCCGCGCTTGAGGATCTTTGCCATCGAGCGCCTGCGGTAAGGCCGGTGGACCAACGCTGTCATTCCGAGCTGCGAAGAAAGCGAGGGATCTCGCGGTCGATGCTCGGAGCTTCTGATGCGCACTGCAGCATGCGTGATCCATCAGCCTGTGTGAGGTCCCTCGTCGTCTGCGCGACTCGGGATGACATGCTTTTGTGCGCGTCGGGTTGCTCGCAGAACGCGCTTCTAGTCGCCGAGCTTGTCGAAGATCAGATTGACTTTCGAGTAGTTGCGGCCGTGCTCGCCCTGATCGTTCACGCCCCAGTTGTAAGAGAGATAGCCGACCTCGAATTTGTCGCCGCCTTTTGTCAGCTCGTTCGCCGGCGGCGGGCCGTATTGCGCGATCACTTTCGGAACGGTCAGCGACTTATCGAAATCGCCCTTAAACCATTTGAACACCTCCGAGATCTTCGCCTCGTTCTCCTTCGGCATGAACTGGTTCAGGTCTTCGCGTGCGAGCCAGGTGGTGTACGCCGCGTCGCTCTGCTCCTCGAAAGAATCGGCCTTGTAGGCGGTGCGCTGCAGCGGCGGGCAACTGCGTGCGGCGCAAACCAGGACGCTGTGCGCACGGTACTTCAACTGCGGACGCAGGGTGCCGTTCTCGATGTCGTTGAGGGAGACTTTCGCGGCGCCGATGGTCCAGTTCTTGGCTTCGAAAGGCTTTTCGAGTTCGTGAATGCTTTCGATCGGATATGCGTTCAGCACGGTGCGGATGGCGATGGCGTTGTAGGCGTTCGTCAGTGATGCCGCCTTTTCCATTCCTTCGGCCGGCTTGTCGGCCTTCGGCGCGAATTGCTTCAGGTACCCATCGAGCGCCTCCATATCGTCCTCGCTGTTCTTCCACGCCGAGTAATTCACCAGCCCTTTTTCGTCGACGTGCTTCTTGAGCAAGCGATCAAATGCGCTGTGATCGATGCCGCTCGGCACCTTCACTTCGACGTCCTTCTGTTTCTTGTCGCCGCCGCCCTGTGCGTACGTCGTGACGGAAAGACATGCCGTTGCGAGGAGAAGAGTGAACAGGAATGTGAGCTTCTTTTTTGTCATATGCAGTTTGGTTTTGCGTTAGTCGCGAGTGGCACGGCCATTCAAAGGAAAATACTGCGCGAGAAAGCGGTCGATTCGTTGCGAGGCATCACGCATTGCGGTGCGCGACAAACGGTGAGCCTCGGTCGGATAGATGTGCTTTTGGTAAGGTGTTCCTAGTGTCTTGAGGAGCGACTCGAGACGTTCCGCTTTACCCACCGGCACCGTCTTATCTCTCGCTCCATGCAGGATGAGAGTCGGCGGCATTCGTTTTATTCCGCGCGCGTCCACTGCGCCGGAAGCTTCAACGACGGCGTCGACCCGCGAATCACGTGCTGCTGTCCCGAGTGCGAGATAGCCGCCAAGCGAGTGCCCCATGAGAGCGACACGACTGCCGTCGACATTTGGTTGCGCGGCAACGTACGTCACCGCATCCTGCACCGTCTGCGTCCAGGCCGGCAGGTTGTCGTGCACCTGCGATGGGCGAACGAAATTGTGGCCGGTTCGATTGAAGAAGTGCGGGAGAAAGACAGCGTAGCCTCTCTCGCTGAAATCTCGTGCGCGCTGGCGCAGGTCGAGCCCCGGGAACAGCAACCCGGCTGATCCATGCAGCAGGATGATTGCCGGACGCTTGCCCGGCTTGGCCGACGGAAATTCGTCGACCAGGATTTTCTTGCCGCCGCTCTCGTAGGAGCCGCGGGCTGTGCTCG
>DATHXZ010000533.1:0-3530 GCA_035459405.1 Chthoniobacterales bacterium | reverse complement strand
TATCGCGCGATCAGCGCCTTTCTGTTTGGTCACGACTGGATCACGGCGAGCTTTTGGCAGGATTGGTATGGCATTCGGCCGCTGCTGGTCGGCTCGATCATGGTGTCGGTCGTGGCGCTGTTCTTCGCCGTGCCGCTCGGCGTCTGCTCCGCGGTCTACGTGAGCGAGATCGCATCGCGGCACGAGAAGCGGATCATCAAGCCTTACATCGAATTCATCTCGGCGATTCCGTCCGTCGTGCTCGGCTTCTTCGGCATCGCGGTGGTCGGCCAGGCGGTGCGCGCGATGTCTGAGCTGCCGATGTTCAGCTGGGTGCCATTTTTCCCAATCAGCGAACGGCTGAACGTCTTTACAGCCGGCCTGCTGCTCGCCCTAATGGCCGTGCCGACGATCTTCACGCTGGCGGAAGATGCGCTCCGCAACGTGCCGCGCGGATTCAAGGAAGCTTCCTACGCGCTGGGCGCGAATCGCCTGCAAACCATCGTGCGCGTGCTCGTGCCGGCCTCGTTATCCGGCATCGTCTCAGCGATCCTGCTCGGACTCGGCCGCGTGATCGGCGAGACGATGGTGGTGCTCCTTTGCGCCGGCAACCGCATCGCCATCCCGGATTTCACGCAGGGGCTTGGCGCGTTCTTCCAGCCTGTGCACACGATGACCGGCATCATCGCGCAGGAGATGGGCGAAGTGGTGCGCGGCAGCATTCACTATCGCGCGCTCTTCATGGTCGGGCTGGTGCTGTTCACGATCACGCTCCTGATCAACTACCTCGCGCAGAAACTGGTGGCGCGGTACCGCATGAGCATTGGGTGAATGACGAATTCCCAATGACGAAGGACGAAGGACGAAAGAATGGCCACCGACGAACGAGGGATGCTGGGCCGCAGCATTGATCATTCGGGCACGAGCTCGTCATTCGTCATTCGTCATCGGTCATTCAGCACGCGGAGACGTGTTCTTGAACGCATCGCCTTCTGGGCGTTTCGCATCGGGACCTACATCGTGCTCGCGTTCGCGACCTACATCTTCCTCGATATCGGCATCAAGGGCGCGTGCACCGTCTTCACGACGAGTGCGCCGTTCGTAAACACGACGTTCCTTTTCGACCGGCCGCAAACGCTTTACGTGTTCGAGCACGAAGCGCAGAAGATGACGCTTGGCGATGCGGATTTCCGTAAATGGAAGGAGACGCACGGCGATCCGGCGGTTGAACCGACGACCGTCGCCTACTCGGCGGGCGGCATCTGGCCGTGCATTGTCGGCACCGCATTGCTCGTGATCGGCTCGATGGTGCTCGCGTTGTTCATCGGCATCAGCAGCGCCATTTACCTCAGCGAGTACAGCCGCAACGGGCGCTTCATCAAACTCGTACGGGTCGCGATTCTGAACCTCGCCGGCGTGCCGTCGATCGTGTTTGGCCTCTTCGGTTTCGGCCTGTTCGTCATCTTCTTCGGCTGGAACGTTTCGCTCCTCGCGGGCTGGTTCACGCTTGGCCTGATGATTCTGCCCGCGATCATTACCGCGTCGGAAGAGTCGCTCCGCGCCGTGCCTCAGGGGTTACGGGAAGGCTCGCTCGCACTCGGCGCGACGAAGTGGCAGACGATCCGCAAAAACGTGCTGCCATATGCGCTGCCGGGCATCCTCACCTCGTCGATTCTCGGCATCGCACGCGTCGCAGGTGAGACGGCGCCGATCATGTTCACGGCCGCCTACGCGATGCGCGACGAGATGCCGTGGCAGGTCAGCCGCGCGACCGATTTCGTTTTCCAAGGCGTGATGGCCCTGCCGTATCACATCTATGTCGTCAGCTCGAAGATCCCGCAAAACGAGCACACCGAGCGCGTGCAATATGGCGCTGCGTTTGTCTTCCTCGCGCTCGTCATGCTCATCGCGCTGACGTCGATTGTATTGAGAGAAAGATCGAGGAGTCGCTTATCATGGTAAGTCTACTGGAAATGACCGGAGCCGTCGCCAAGTCCCCCACGCGTGATGCCGGCGTGCCATCCGAGCAGCAGAACGACGGCGCGATGATCGAGATCGATCGCCTGAAGTTCGCCTACGGCACCAGCACCGTCCTGCACGAGGTCTCGTTGAATATCCCGCCCAATGCGGTCACGGCATTCATCGGGCCTTCCGGCTGCGGCAAGACGACACTGCTGCGGTGCATCAACCGTATGAACGACCTGGTTGATGGCGCCGCGATCACGGGTGGCGCGATTCGCATTCAGGGCACCGACATCAATTCGGCGAACGTTGACGTGGTCGAGCTGCGTCGTCGCGTCGGGATGGTGTTCCAGAAATCGAACCCGTTCCCGAAGTCGATCTACGACAACATCGCCTACGGCCTCCGCATCGCCGGCGTAACGAAGCGCGCGCTGATTGACGAGGCGGTGGAGAAAAGCCTCCGCGCATCTGCGTTGTGGGATGAAGTGAAAGATCGCCTGCACGTGAGCGGCTACGGACTTTCCGGCGGGCAGCAGCAGCGCCTCTGCATCGCGCGCGCCCTGGCGGTCGAGCCGGAAATCATCCTGATGGACGAGCCCTGCTCAGCGCTCGACCCGATCGCGACCGCGAAAGTCGAGGAGCTGATCCATCACCTGAAGGAGCACTACACGATCGTGATCGTCACGCACAACATGCAGCAGGCCGGCCGCGTCTCCGATCACACCGCGTTCTTCTATCTCGGCCGGCTGATCGAGTATGCCGATACGCGGAAGATTTTCTCGAATCCTTCACAGCGCCAGACGGAAGACTACATCACCGGTCGCTTTGGATGACGTTCAACACTTGATGATCGCGCATAACCACATCCTCGGGACGTTCGACGAAGCGCTCGGCTCGTTGCGCAACAACGTGCTCATGATGTCGAGCCTGGCTGAACGGAGCCTCAATCGAGCGCTCACCGGCTTGCTCCAGCGGGATGACGAGCTTTGCACCACCGCGATCGCCGATGACGAGGAGATCGATCAGCTTGAGAAGCAGGTCGACAAGGATGGGGTCGATCTGCTGCTGCGGTTCCAGCCGGTCGCATCGGATCTGCGGCGCGTCGTCTCGGCGATGAAGCTGAGCGGCAATCTCGAGCGCATGGCCGACCAGGCGGTGAACATCGCGCGCAAGGCTCGCAAGCTGAACAAGCATCCAGCCTTGTTCGAGATCGGTTTCATCGAGCCGATGCGCAAGCACGCGATGGCGATGTTCAAGGACAGCGTTGACGCCTACATCCGCGAGGATGTCGAGCTGGCGATGACGTTAAAGGCGCGCGACAAAACTCTCGACGAGATGAACGCGCGCGCGAGTAAAGCGCTCATCCAGCGGATGGCGGAAGATCCGGATCAGCTACGCGGATATCTGAATCTCATGTTCATCGCGCGGCATCTCGAGCGCGTCGGTGATCACGCGACGAACATCGCGGAGGACGCGGTCTACGCCGCTGCGGCGGAAGATATTCGACACCAGCCGTTCGTGAGGTAGGGACAGCGCGCTGCGCTTTCCAGTTCGTGTCGCTGGGTCATGAGCGGCGCAAACCGAACGGC
>DATHXZ010000532.1:0-2087 GCA_035459405.1 Chthoniobacterales bacterium | reverse complement strand
CGCATGTTCGGCGACGGAATCTCGACCGTGCGCGCGACGAACACCTTCCCGATGATCTTGTAGGCGATAAACGCGTACTCCGGCGTGATGATCTCCGCGCCGGGGCGGAGGAATGCGTGGCCGACGAACTCGATCACTTCGTTGGAACCGTTGCCGAGAATGATGTGGTCGGCCGGCACGCCGAGTTTCTCCGAGAGCGCCCGCGTTACGTAATACCCGCCGCCATCGGGATAGAGATGCGTGCACTCGACGGCCGCACGCATTGCGCTCATCGCCTTTGGCGAAGCCCCCAGCGGGTTCTCGTTGGACGCCAGCTTGATGATGTCGCTCGCGCGAGTGCCGAATTCACGCGCCGTCTCTTCGATCGGTTTGCCCGGCTGGTAGACGGCGAGATCGCGCAGCTGCGGATTCGCGTAGTCCCAGATGGAGGTCATGGGTGTGGAGTGTAGACGGAAAAGCGGCGCGGTCTAACTGCGGCCAGCGCACCCTGCGGAGCGGCGGGTTGGGGCGCGAAGAAAACTCTGCGTGCACGGCGATGTCTGCGGTAAATAGCAGTATGGGCCTTTCTTTCCTCCTCGCCGAGACGCAGGTCTTCGGCATCGTGATTCACCCGTGGAAGATCGTCGGGCTGAGCGGCAGCCTCGTGTTCGGATTGCGCTTCATCATTCAATGGGTTGCTTCGGAGCGCGCGCGGAAGAGCGTCATCCCGTTTGGCTTCTGGGAATGCAGCGCCGTCGGGAGCCTGCTGACGCTTAGCTACTTCGCGGTTTATCAGCGTGATTCCGTCGGCGTGTTGATGACGGCGATGCCGTTGCCGATCTACCTGCGTAACCTCTACTTCCGTTATACTCACCGCGAACCGAAGCACCCCGGCAACGCGCCACGACCGCCGGAGTAGCTGCCTCCACTCCTACTAATACTCCTAATCCTACTCTTAATCTGTCCAGAGGCGCGCAGCAGAGGATTAGGAGTAAGATTAGGATTAAGAGTAGGAGTGCGGGATTCGCGAACGCGACACGATGATCTACCTCGATAACAACGCGACCACGCAGCTCGATCCTGCGGTGCTCGAGGAGATGCTCCCGTATTTCACGACCGAATACGGCAATCCATCCAGCGGCTACTCGTTTGGTGCGGCAGCGCGCGAAGCGGTCGAGCTGGCGCGCCAGCGCGTTGCTGCGTTGGTCGGCTGCGAGCCAGGTGAGATCGTATTTACGAGCGGGGGGACGGAATCGAACAACGCAGCACTGAATTCAGCGTTGCAGTTTGACACGCAGCGTCAGCATGTCGTGACCACGGCTGTCGAACACAGCGCCACATATCGGTACGGCGAACGGCTCGTCGACCGCGGTTGCGCCATCACGTTCGTCCGCGTCGACGGTGACGGGAACCTCGACCCCGACGAGTTCGAGCGCGCCATCGGCGCAGAGACGGCGATCGTGTCTGCGATGTGGGTGAACAACGAGACGGGCGTGGTCTTCCCGATCGAACTGCTCGCGGAGATCACTCGCCGCCGACGCGTTCTGTTCCATACCGACGCGGTGCAGGCGGCCGGCAAAGTGCCGATGCGGCTGGCGGATTCGGGCGTGCAGTTTGCGTCCTTCTCCGCGCACAAGCTCCATGGCCCGAAAGGCGTGGGCGCGCTCTACATCAGCCGGCGTTCGGCTTTCCGTCCGATGCTCGTCGGCGGCGGCCAGGAGAACGGACGGCGTTCAGGCACTGAAAATGTCGCGGGCATCGTCGGATTTGGAAAGGCGGCCGAGCTGGCGGCACACGCTGTGGGCGATGTGCAGACACGCGTGGGCGCGATGCGCCGCCGTTTCGAGACGACGCTGCTGCGCGAGGTCGCAGACGTGTGCATCAACGGCAACCGGGAAGCGCGGATCCCAAATACCGCGAGCCTGTCGTTCGCCGGGATCGAATCGGAAGCCGCCCTGATCCTGCTCGATCAACACGGAATCTGCTGCTCGGCGGGTTCTGCCTGTCACACAGGGTCGTTGCGCCCATCGCACGTGCTCAGCGCGATGAGGCTGAGCGGGGAGCGAATCCGTGGCAGCATTCGTTTTTCATTCAGCCGGTTGAACACC
>DATHXZ010000531.1:0-6321 GCA_035459405.1 Chthoniobacterales bacterium | reverse complement strand
GCCCCGCGCATCCATGCGCCGTCCGCCGCGCGGCGATCTGCCAGCACGTTGAGCCACTGGGCTTGTCCCTGGAGGCTGGTGCTAAGGTCGCGCACGCGATTCACAAGCTCGCTATTCGTCTTCACCAGCGACGTGATCGTCTCCAGAACGTGGCGGTTGAACCCACCTTGCTTTCGAAAAAGGCCGCGCAGCGGTTTCGGAATCCAGCTCGCTACTTCGGTGTTCTGGCGGGCTTGCCGCAGCAAATGGTCCAGTCGATCGCGTTTGAGATTAACCGGCCGAATTGGCATCGATGCCGGCGGGGGAGGCAGCACCTGCACCGGGGGCATGAGGTTCGGTGCGTCGTTCGATGCTCGTGGACGCCCAGAGGTCCGCTCGGCGATTTTTGCAGCTTCGACCCGCACACGCTGCATCAGTTCAGCGACGTCCAGTTCTGGAATGGTGGTTTCGATCATTCGTTCCTCAGTTCCATTGCTTCAGCTCCGTTGATCTTGCGTGCTTGGGTCTCGATCATCCGCCGCTTTGGTCCTTTTCCATACCCACTACTGACCCCGGTGCCAAGTCGAAGCCTCTGGTCTGGTCGTTCTGGCCCCCACCTATCCATCCGCTTGACACATTTTTCGACCGGTGCCACGACTCTCTCATGCTTCTCCATCTGCCGGCGGTGTTCAGCGGTTCGCGGCTAGTAGTTCGGACGATCTCGGGTCTTCTACTGCTCGCGTGGACGGGAGTGGGGCTTATCGGGTGCGACAGAGGCACGACGCCTGTTTCCGAGCCATCGCCGAGTCCAGCACGTCCGAGCATCGTCGGGACCGGGATCGAGTTTAACGCAAACGCCGGTTCCGAGGCCTACCGCACCTCCGGCTGGAGCAAGCCGGAAGAACAGTTCACATGGTCACAGGGAACCTCCGCCAAACTTGAGCTGCCGGTCGGCTCGGCCCCGGGATCGCTAATCCTCATCGCGAAGATCGCCGCGTTCATCAACCCGCCGGATGTGCCCACGCAACCGGTCCAAGTGTATGCCAACGGGACCCAGATCGACGAGTGGCAAGTAGGGAACACCGCCGATTTTAAAGCTTCCATACCGGCGGCTGCCGCTGAAAAAGGCGGCATGCTCGTGCTCGAGTTTCAGACGGCCAAGGCGATGTCGCCAAAAGCAGCAGGCGCGGGAGATGACGACCGGTTGCTCGGCATCGCTCTCCATCGTATCGAGCTAATCAGGTCACCGTAGCGCACAGCACGCCCGACAAAACCATGGCCGGACAGGTCGTGCTCATCGCTGGCCAGCCTTCCGGCGAATCCGAACGACATCCGTGCGTTTACGTTCTTCCGCGAGCGGCTTCGGCCTGAGATGGTGCACCGCGTTGGAATCGAACCAACAACCCAGTGATTAAGAGTCACTTGCTCTGCCAATTGAGCTAGCGGTGCGTCTGAATTTCGCGGCCAAATGCGCGGCGAAGGATCGCAAATTACTCAGCCCGGTTCGGTGCACAACGCGGAAGTTCTGTCTGCGTCGGCAGCGCGGATTTTCGCTTCGGCTGCAGCGTCTGCCGCTGATGTCGGCTAACGAACACCATGCTCGAGAGCAACCCGGCGGGCGCGCAGACATTTGCGTTGGCCGGCGACGCGGGGCCGATCAATCTGAGGCCTGCTGAAAGCAATTCTCTGCGGCGCCCTCGCCTCAACACTCCTCGCGATCTCCCTTCTCGCGCAGGGCGAAGCTACGCAGCTACTGGTGAGGTGAAGGGTTGATCCCGCCAAAGAGCGAGATACTTGGTGCCGCGACCGCAGATCTAAATGGCGATGAGTTGCCGGATTACGTCGTGTCAAGCCGGCGCATGATTTCGGCAAAATCGCCTTCGAGGATTTCGATGCCGGAAAATGGCAGGGCCTCGGCGCAGGCTACCGAAGAGCAAGCTGTCCGAACTACGATCGAGGAGTGCCTCGGCAAATTGCGGTTCGATCTCAAGCCACGCGTCCGGCGCACCTTTGGCTCCTTGCGGCGGCGCCTCTTCCCGCCGCTTCAGTGTCGAACGAATGAAGCCAGCCGGCTCGAGGGTATCCACTCAGGTAGCACGCCGAGACTCGACGCCGTCGGGGGTGAATACTAGCGGCAACGAGAGCAGGACTCGAAACGCCTTATACCCGGTGTGCCCCGGTTTGTAGGCGTGGAAGAACAGCACGGGCTCACCGTCGTGCCCGACCGCCACCGATGGATGGCCAGGGCCGATCCATCGCTCAGTGGAGAGGAGGAAGGGTGCTGGAGCTTTGCGAAAGGGCCCGAGCGGCGAGTCGGCTACCGCTACACCGATGCCGTATTCGGATGTCGAGAAATCATTGCCCGAATAGAAGAGGTAATACCGGCCCGAGTGGCACCTCACCCAGGCGCCCTCAATCAAGTGCGCTTCCCAATCCTGATCGTTCCGAAGGGCTACCCGCCGGTCGCCCACGAGTGTCAGCCGTTCAGTATCGAGCTGCTGGACGAAGACTGGTGTGCTCATCAGTCCGGTGATTTCCTGGACCTCCTCCGCGGCCGCGGGCTCCAGGTCAGCGGCAATCGCCACCAGCGCGGTCCTGATCTCGGCATAGCGGCCAGTGACGAGTTCGATCACCGGCTGCAGCGCGAAGAACCGGGACATCGAGGGCTGCTGCTCGATCCACGGCAGTAGCGCCAGCGCGAGGTAGAGCGTCCGCTGATCTTCCTCCGCGGCGAAGAGCCGGGGGAGCATACGCGGCTCCGCGGCTATCGCGCGGACCAGACGGAGCGGCCAGGCGTCGTTGTTGTCCTGCTTCCAAAAGAGGTAAGTGGTGCCATCGCGATCGACGAAGATGTGCGGGTCGATCACGTTGTCCGAGATCAATGGATCATCCGGTACTTCGAAGGGCCCGCGAGGATGGGCGGCTCGTCCGAGGCCGATCGCCATGCCGCCCTTCAGCGCGCGAGCAGCGAAGCACAGCAGGTAATCACCGCCCACGCGATGGATCTCCGGCGCCCAGTAGTCGGACTGGTTGGCCCCTTCGGCTGCCCAAACCGGCTTGCTTCCCTGAGGGAATGCGAAACCGGCAAGCTCCCAGGTCCTCAGATCCGGCGAGCTGAGGATGGGGAATTTGTCCGGAGCATCGTTGGAGGTCACGATAACGTGGTATTGGTCAACGCCGCAGTCGCGGTGCGGTGGGAGCACGCACGGATCGCCATAGCCATACAGGATGCGGGGGTCGAGATTGCGGTCGATGAGGCAGCTGGGCTCGGGCGAGGAGGACGGTGGAAGCGACGCCGGGCAGCGGTCTCTCGCCGGCATGAGGCCGAAAGCCTCGGCCATGCTGTGATGGAACGACTGAACCGAGTCATGCCGCGTCGCGTCCAGCGTTCTGGTCACCTGGATCGCCTTACCCTGCGAGTCCGCACCGGAGATCGTGAAGGTGGCCAAGTCTCCGCCCGACGACTGCCAACGACCGGTGAATGGGTTGGGCGGGGGTGCCTGACTCTTGGGCTGCATACTCAGTCGCGCGCGCTCAGAGACGTTCCCATTTCCCCGCTAGAGCATGCCTAACCCCACACGCCGATGGCACCGGGAAGCAGCCAAGCCGACCTGATGATCCACGAAAAGGTGCTGACCACTCTGTGCGCGAAGCATCCGCGGAATCTTCACCGGACATCACGTTTCTCCAATGCGCGCGCTGAATGCCACACATGCACAGCGTTGACGTCGGTGCTCATAACCCGGACCGGCTAGCCGGTTGTGCGCAGGCCGCTCGCAATCGCGTTCACCGTCACGAGCAGCTCAATGAATGTCGGATCGCTCGCAGCGTCGTCGCTGCACTCGTCACCGCGCCAGCGTCGAAGCAACTCAATCTGGCGTCGATGCAGCATCTCAAGACCGGACTGTCGCAGTTTCAACACTCGCGAGAGTCGCGGGCGCTTCGCCAGCAGATCGGCGCCGAAGACTGTTTCCACCATGCGGCGAGTGCGATGGAACTCCGCTTCGATGACCCCATAGACTCGTTCGCGAACCGCCGCGTCATCGACCAGCTGCGCATATTCGCGCATCAACGCGACATCCGCCTGCAACACGCTGGTGCTCACGTTCATGAGCAGATAGCGCAGCGGCGGCCACGTTGAGGCGTGGCGGCATAGAGCCCCAAACGCGGGCGCGTCGCCCATCATCAATTCCTCCAGCGCGCTTCCCACCCCATACCAGCTCGGCAGATAAAAGCGCGCCTGGCTCCAACTGAACACCCACGGAATCGCGCGGAGATCCCCCAGCGACTGCTGACCCGTCCGGCGCGAGGGCCGCGAGCCGATGCGACTCGATTCGATCACATCGATTGGCGTCGCTTGGCGGAAAAAGCTGAGAAAGTCGTCCGTCTGTAGCAGCGCTTCGTACGCGCCGCGGCTCGTCTCGGTGAGTCGATCCATGACCGGCTGCAGCCCGTCGGGCACGTCGGCGCGTGCGATTGCTCCGATGCTGGTGCCGGTCACGCCGGCGAGCAGCAACTCCAGGTTATGCACCGCCGTGATGTAGTTGGCATACTTCTGCGCGATCGTTTCGCCTTGTTCCGTGATGCGGAAGTCGCCGCTTCGGGCGCTGGGCGGCAGCGCGTTGAGAAACCGGTGCGTCGGCCCGGCACCACGGCTGATGGTGCCGCCGCGGCCATGAAAAAAGCGAATGCTCACGCCGTGCTTCTGCCCGACCTGCGCCAGCTCTTCCTGCGCGCGGTAGAGTCGCCATTGACTCGCAAAGATGCCGCCGTCCTTGTTACTGTCGCTGTATCCGATCATCACCTGCTGCACCGGCATCGCGCCACCCTGCACCACGCGGTGATGCTCGAGGCAGCGACGCGTAAAGGGGTGCGCGAGGAATTGGTCGAGAATGGCAGCGCTGCGTTCGAGATCACTCAGCGTTTCGAAAAGCGGCACGACCGGGAGGTGGCAGACCAACCCGTCGGGAGTGCCGATCGCGAGGCCTGCTTCACGGGCGAGGAGATATACCGCCAGCAGATCGGAGACGTTCCGCGTCATGCTGACGATCAACGCGCCGACACCGCCGGGCCCGTTCGTCTCCAGATGTGCCGCGAGCACGCGATAGCAACTGCGCACGCCCTCCGCTTCTCGCGGCAGCGTCGCGTCGGTCTGCGCGAACGGACGCGGGCTCAACAACTCGCGATCGAGGAAGGCCAGCCGCTGCGCTTCATCCCACTTACCGAACTCTGTATCCGGAAGCGCCGCTGCTTCCAGCAATTGCGAAATCGCGAGGTCGTGGACACGGCTGTTCTCACGCACGTCCACCGCCGCGAGATGAAATCCAAACGTCTCCACGACGCGCATCACCGGGTCCAATTCCATGCGCGCGAGCCGCGTCGCGCCAGCCTTCAGCAGCGACTCACGCAGAAATCGCAAATCCACGAGAAGATCGGCCGGTGAGTTGTAGGAGGTCGGAGCAGCGGGTGCATCGGCTGCGATTCCGTAGCGGCGGTCTATGACCGCCGAATGCGTTCGCTGCAATCCGCGCGTGTCCGATGAAGGAAGCTGAGCGACAATCAGATTCGTGAGTTGGCGCCACGGCTCCTGGGGATTGCGCCGGATCGCATGCTCGCCGCGCTCGCCAAGTTGCCGCGACAGTCGCGCGACGTAATCGAGAAGCTCGCCCGGCGGTTCTTGGAGCAACTCCGATAGACTCAAGCGCGCGGCGACATTCGTCAGGCGTTGGTAGAGCAGCGCCAGCGCGTGAGACCGCAACTCCCGCAGTGTCGCGGCGGTGACTTCCGCCGTTACAAGCGGATGGCCGTCGCGGTCGCCACCGACCCAGCTACCGAACGCCAGCCGCGGCAGGCGCTCGGGCGCATCGAGTTCCGTCGCGTCGAAACCGTTTTCCTGCCACGCCGCACGCAGACGCGCGTCGAGCGCCGGCAATGCGAGCGGAAAAACCTCGCGCAGATAATGCACCACGTTCCGCAATTCGGCGGTCACATCTGGCTTCTGGATCAGGATCTCTCCGGCGCGCCAAAGCCGCTCGAGCACTCCCTTAATTTCTTCGCGAATCAATCGCCGCTCGAGGGGTGTCCACATCTGGTTCTCAGAGCGAACGAGCTGGAGATATAACTCGCGATGGCAACCGAGCGCCGTCGCGCGTTTGGCTTCGGTTGGGTGCGCCGTCAGCACCGCTTCCACGCGAATCGATGGGAGCATCACGGCGATCTCCGCGCCGCTCATCCCGCGCTCCTTCAGTTGCTGAAGCGCTCGGCCCCAGCCGTCCGTGGTTCCTGCGAGCCCTTCCGTCGTTTCGACGGCGCGCTGGTGCTGCGCAGCAGCGTTTTCTTCAG
>DATHXZ010000530.1:0-13892 GCA_035459405.1 Chthoniobacterales bacterium | reverse complement strand
ACGCATCGATCGCGACAAACGTCAGCGCGATGCCGGCAAGCAGCGCCACGTCTTCCTTCATGAAGTGCGCGTGCTCGTAGAGACGCCGCTGAATCAGAATCGCGAACCCTGAGACCACGCCGCCGATCACGCCAAAGCGGTTGAAACCGAGCCACGAAAACAGCGCAGCCGCTGCCGCGGCGAACAGCGCTGAGCACCAACGGCCGAGCTCGACGATCTGCTGGCAATCGGCCGTCGCTCCCGCCAGCCGGCGCGCGAGATCAGTTGCATTCAGCAGCAGCAGCGGGTGATTGAAGTTACGCGTCCCATCGCGTATCTGCGCCACTTTCGTTGGCTCGTCCGGATGGTAGTAGAACGGAAACTCGTGGTGCCGCGTGTAGAGCCAGACGGCAGCCAAGAAGATTGCGACCGCGATGGCCCACTGCAGCTGAATCTCACGACGCGAGCGATGCTCCGTCTCGGTCGCCGCCGCGAGCAGTCTCTGCACGAGCGTCAGGCGCTCAAACTGCCGCTGGCGCGGGCACGGTCGCGACTACCGAAGCACAGCGATCACAGAGCTCCGGATGGTCGACATGCGAGCCAACGCTTTTGCGGTGACGCCAGCAGCGTGAGCACTTCCTTGCCGACGTGCGGGTGATCGAGGCCGATGCTTCCTGCGCCGGCTCGATCGTGAGATCGCTCAGGATGAAGAACTCCTCGAGTTCCTCGTGCGAAACGCCGGCGAGCAAGTTCTCGTCCGCGCGCAGAACGACGGCAGCTTCAAGTGCGTTGCCGATGAGCTTCTCCTGCCGGGCCTGCTCGACCGCCTGGCCGATAATGCCACGCAGCCTGAGCAATTCGTTCACTGTACGTGCCGCTGTTTCGTCAATCCGACGGTCGTTGGGCGTCGGGAATTGCTGCAAGTGGATCGAGCCGCCCGCCCCGAGATAGCCCCATGCTTCTTCGGCGGTGAAAACGAGGATCGGCGCGAGCAGTTTCGCCAGCGTTTCGAAGATCTCGCGCATCGCGGTCTGCGTTGCGATCCGCCGCGGCGAGGCGGGAGCGTCGCAATACATCCGATCCTTCGTGATATCGACGTACAGGCTGCTGAGATCGACCGCGCAGAATTGGTTCAACGTGTGATAGACGCGGTGGAACTCGTACGCCTTGTACGCAGCCGTGCATTCCCGGATCACCTGCTGCAGGCGGTGCAAGATCCAGCGGTCGACGAGCGTGAACTCTGCTTGGGAGGGACCTGCTTCCGCAGGTCCAGGACGTGCAGAAGCACGTCCCTCCGACACGGCGTCAAATCCGTGCAGATTTCCGAGCAGAATCCGCAGGGTGTTCCGGATGCGACGATAGGTGTCGCCGAGCCGCGTGAACATCTCTTCCGAGAACGGCACGTCATCGGTGTAGTTCACGCTGCTCACCCAGAGCCGCACGATGTCCGCTCCGTGTTTGCCGACAAAATGCCCGGCGTCCATCGGCTTCGAGTAGCTGCTCGATTTCGAGATTTTCTTGCCGTCGACGTCGACCACGAATCCGTGTGTAACGCACGTCTTGTAGGGCGCGCGGTCGTGCAGCGCGACGCTTGTCATGAGCGATGACTGGAACCATCCGCGATGCTGGTCCGTCGCCTCGAGATACATGTCTGCGGGATCGCGCAGTTCCGGGCGCGCGGCGCAGACCGCCTTGTGCGAAACGCCGGAGTCGATCCAGACGTCGATGGTGTCGTTCCGGTGCGTCGTGCCTGGCGGCAGGCCGAGCTCCCGCGCGAGCTCCTCGTCGTTCAGCTCGAACCAAACGTTCGATCCGCGTTGCGCGACGAGATCGGCGAGCTTGCGAATCCATTCGGCATTGAGGACTGCTTCCGTGGCGCGACCGTCCCGGTTGCGCGGCTCGTCCTCAGGCAAGCCAGAGGCTTGCGCCACGGGGACATAGAAGACCGGCAGCGGCACGCCCCAACTGCGCTGACGCGAGATCACCCAGTCGGGTCGCGACTCGACCGTGCCGGAGATGCGTGCTTCGCCCCAGGGCGGCAGCCAGCTGGCATCCTTGATCGCGCCGAGCGCCGGCGCGCGCAGATCGTCGATGCGGATGAAGAATTGCTTCACCGCGCGGAAGACAATCGGCGTCTTTGAGCGCCAGCAATACGGATAGGAGTGCTGATACTTCTCGACGTGCACGAGCATCCCGCGGCTACGCAGGATCTCGACTACGTCAGCGTTGGCATCGAAGACGTACTTCCCAACGAGCTCCGGCACGCCCGCTTCCTCGGTAAGCCGCCCGCGATCGTCGACCGGCGACAAAATCGGCAAGCCGTTTTTCCGGCCTAACGAGTAGTCGTCTTCACCGTGGCCAGGTGCGATGTGCACGCAGCCCGTGCCGCTGTCCATCGTAACAAAATCGGCTGTGAGGACGATGGCAGTGCGCGGCAGGAATGGATGTTGTGCGCCGATGCCTTCGATCTTGGTGCCGGGAAACGAGCGCGTGGGCTCGCCAACCGGATCCCAGCCGGTGGCGGCGCAGAATTTCTCGATCAGTGACTCGGCGAGCAGGAAGGTCTCTGATTTCCCGTCCTTCATGAACTCGCGCGTGACGTAGAGCTCCTTCGGATGCACGGCGATCGCCAGATTTGCCGGCAGCGTCCATGGCGTGGTCGTCCAGATGACGATGCTCGCCTTGCCGGCGAACTCGCCGGTGGCGACGGGAAACTTCACGTAAACGGCAGTGTCTTCGCGGTCCGTGTATTCGACTTCGGCAACGGCGAGCGCGGTCTGCGCACCGGTGCTCCAGAAGACGGACTTCTTCGATTCATAGACGAGTCCTTTCTCTACAAGGACGGCAAAGGCGCGGAGAATGTCCGCTTCGTACGCAGGATCGAGTGTGAGATACGGACGCTCCCAATCGCCAAGCACACCGAGCCGCTTGAATTGCCCGCGCTGGATATCGACGAACTTGCGCGCGAACTCCTCGCTCCGCTTCCGCACCTCCAGCGGCGAAAGGCCGCGTGTCTCCTTCACCACCTTGTATTCGATCGGCAGTCCGTGGCAGTCCCAGCCCGGCACGTAGGGCGCGCGGTAGCCGGCCATCGTCTTCGATTTCACGACAAGATCCTTGAGGATCTTGTTGAGCGCAGTGCCCATGTGGACGTCGCCGTTCGCAAACGGCGGCCCGTCATGCAGCACGAACAACTCTGCGCCTTCGCGTGCCTTCTGGATCTGGTGGTAGAGGCGCGTTTCCTCCCACGTTTTCAGGATTTCCGGCTCACGCGAGGTGAGGCTCGCCTTCATCGGAAACTCCGTTTTCGGGAGGTTGAGCGTGTCCTTGTAGTTCTGCGCCATTCCGGGAGGTGCTACCTAACACCCTGCATTGGCCGGTGCAATGCGAGGTCGGTCGCAAGTTTCAGAACGCGAGCAGCAGTGGTAGAAGCATACGAACGCGAGCAGACCGGCTCGGAGCGGTTCGCAAACATCAGCACGCGCGGGCGGCTCGAGACCGGTGACAACATCCTGATCGGCGGGTTTATTGCCGGGCAGGCAGAACGGCCCGACGAATGTCGTCGTTCGCGCCCTCGGGCCGTCGCTCGCGACCCGCGGTGTGCCGCAGGCGCTGCAGGACCCGACGGCGCAGTTGGTGAACGCGAACGGTGACGTCATCAATGAGAATGACGACTTCGCGACATCCGAGCAACGGAGCGAAGTCGAATCGAGGGGCCTTGCTGCGGAAGACGCGAGAGAGTCGGCATTGTTCCAAGCAGTCGAGCCGGGCAACTACACGGCAGTGGCGCGCGGAGAACTCGACACGACTCGCGTCGGCCTGGTCGAGGTCTACAACGTTCCGTAACGGGCACAGCTCTCCGCAATCAGGATCTAAAAGGGGCAGAGATCGTGCGATGCCTGCCGTTTCTTGTTGATCCACGCCGCTGCGATTTAGTCTCTGGCAAATCGCCGGGCAGCGTACTGCATGGCGGCCACCGGGTGCGTCGTCGCCGAACCATGGTGGCGACTTCACCTTAATCTTCTCAGCCGAACTCTCCACGAACGATGAACCGCGCGCGCTACGCTTCGCTCATTGCGCTAGCAATCTCCGCGGCCACAGTGAGCGCACGGGCCGACGATTGCCAGCCCACCATCGTTCTGTCGGACGCAACGGGCGACAGCAACAGCCAGCAGCTGGCGCAGGACATCGAAAGCGTCTCGATCGAGGAGCCATACGCCGCCGCCGGCGCGGAGAAAATCGTCTTCCGCATCAAGGTCGCGAGCCTCGAGTCGCTGCCGAGCGTGAGTCACTGGGAGATCCACTTCAAGTTCGCTGGCCAGGTTTCCGGCGCGCCGCAATACGTGAAGATGCAGACGAACGCCGCGTCCGCCGGAGTCGGTCGGGCGAGTTTCCTGTTCACAGGCCCAAACGGTCAGCGCGACGCGGAGCCGGAGAGCAATTATGCCGCCGATGGCACGATCACGATCGTGGTCGCGAAGGACAAGTTGCTGCCCGGCCTCGTCCCCGGGCGGGAGCTGACAGAGATCTCGGCCAGCACGTATACAAACGCGGGTGTGCTGCCGAGTGCCGGCGGTGATTTTGCCGGCGGCAATGGCAGCTACACGATCAACGGCAACTGCGAGCTCGAGCCGCCGACGGTGCGCCTGGCGAACATCGCCGGCCGCTCCGTTGTCCGGCAGGGCGACAACGTCGGGATCGGCGGATTCATCGTGGCGGGGCCTACCGCCAAACGCGTCATCGTGCGCGGCATCGGCACGTCCTTGAAATCAGGCGATTCACCGCTCCCCGGCAGGCTCTCCGACCCCACGATCGAGCTGCGCGCCGGCTCCGGTGAGTTGCTCGGCGAGAATGATAATTGGCGCACGAGTGCGCAGGCGCAGGAGATTCGTGAGAGCGGCCTGGCGCCGAGAGAAGACAGGGAGGCAGCTGTGATTGCCACGCTCGAGCCCGGCATCTACACCGCCATCCTCCGTGGCGCGAATCAAACCGAGGGCATCGGCGTGGTGGAAATTTACGACACCCAGGTGACGAGCCAGTCGGAGCTGGCCAACCTCGCCTCCCGCGCCTTTGTCTCGAAAGGCGACGACGTTCTCATCGGCGGCTTCATCGTCAACGGCGGGCCTTCAGGCGGCGTGTTGCTCCGCGCGATCGGGCCTTCGCTTGCCGGCACCGTGCCAGACGAGCTGCGCGATCCGACGATCGAGGTGATCAACGCCGAAGGCGTGAAGGTGGGCGAGAATGACAACTGGAGAGACGGCCGTAACGCGGCGCAGATTCAAGCGAGCGGTGCGGCGCCGAACGACGACAGGGAGTCGGCAGTCATCGTGCCGGTGACCGCCGGGCCTTACACAGCCACGGTGCGCGGCAAGAACGGCACCACCGGGAACGGCGTCGTCGAAATTTACCGGACCGATTAAGTGCGTGAGGAGGAGCGCAGCCATGACTCGCCGGCGTGGCGGCGTTTCATCCAGAATCTGAGGATTTGCGGCTGACGCGTTTGCCTGGTGGTGCGCGGCTCTGGATCGCCATACTGCTGTGCCGCCGCCCAGTCGTCGTTGCGATTGCGCACGAGGATTCGTCAACTCGCGTGATCGGGCGCGAAGACTGGCCGTGGGTGTTGACGAAGCACCTTCGCAGGTCTCCCGTTTCAAATGCATAATCCGCGCGGCGGAATGAACACGCGCGGTTCTCGCGCGAGCGTCGTATAATGTCCGAGTGCTGACTTCGATTAGCAGCGCGGAGCTTCCGCGTTCGATCACAAAACCACTTGCCTGGGCAGGCAGTGCTGCGGACGCTCAGTGCCGCGCAAAAATATCCAGACCTCAGGAAACCTCTGTATGAACGACCCTCGTCACCCCACCGCAAATTCATCTGGCGCCCGCAAGCTGACTGCACGGCGCGCCTTGTCATTCGCGCTGTTATCGGGCGCGTTGTGTTTCCTTCTGCTGATCTCCAGCGGAGCCTTTGCCCCGCCGGCGGGCGCGCAGAACGGGAGTGCGCCGGCCGCAGTGAACGGAGCGGAGCCGGCCGATCTCGCTGCCTTTCGCCAGGCAGTCGGGGGCTCGATCACGCCGCTGATCGTCGAGCTGAAGCAACAACCGGCAGTGCTGCGCAAAGTGGCGGCGGAGAAGGTGGGCGAGGAGATGACGCTGGAGGATACGACGGCCTACATGCAGGAGCTGCTAACCGCTCAGGACGCCTTTCTTGGCTCTCTCGCGCAGCGGGGCGTTCGTGCGCTTCTGCGGGAGACCAACGTCGAGCAGATTAACGGCGCCACGCGTCACATCGAGTATCGGTTCACTTATCTGCTCAACGGCTTCGTCGCCTATGTGGCCACGGCGGATATCGAGCAACTGCGTGCCCAGCCTGAGGTCGCGCACGTGAGCGAGCCGGCGCAGGCTGAGTTCCACCTGAATAAAGCGATTGATTACAGTCTCGGGACCGCGCCCGACCCGGCAGATCGCCGCACAGCCGTGTACGGTGCCACCAAGGAGTTTCGGCCGGTGGACACTGGAGCGAATCCTGAAACCCCGCGAGCGAAGATCGACGGCTTCGAAGGCCAGGGGCAGAACATTGCGATCATCGACTCGGGCGTGGATTACCGGCATCCGATGTTTGGCGGGATAGGAAATCTTACGCCGAGGCCGCGCGTCTCCGGTCAACCTGAGAGCGCCACCGACAACAGGAAGGTCATTTATTTTTATGCCTTCTCGGAGCCAGTGGGCGACCCAACGGACGACTTCGGACACGGGACGCTCGTAGCCTCGTGCGCGGCGGGCTTTAGTGTGGATGGCAACACCCCGGCGCGCCTCGGCTTCGGGACAGGCCGGGACGGCACCGGCATCGGACCAACGACCAACGGCACGATGCTCATCGGCACTGCACCGCAGGCACGCATTATGGCTTACAAGGTGTGCGGCCCGGCTCCACAATGCCCGGGTGACATCGAGCTTTCGATCGAAGACGCCGCTTCGCCGGTGACATTGACTGGCCAGGGCGACGGCGGCTCGATCCGCACCATGGTTTCCAAGCCGGTCGCGGATGTAATCAATCTCTCCCTCGGCGATACCAGCGGCGATCCGGCTGGAGCCACCTCCCGCTCCGCAAACAACGCTGCGCTGGCCGGCACGATTGTCGTCGCTTCGGCAGGCAATGCGGGGCCTGGCCCAGGAACAATCGGCGCCCCATCATCGGCGACCCTGGCGGTGTCTGTGGCTGCGGGGCTGGATCCCGGTTCAGTCGCAGGCGCCGATGTGCTGGCGACGAACCAAATTCCGCTCGAGCCTTGCGATGACGAGATGCGCGCTCCTGGCTGCGACAGCGGAGCCCAAGTGGCTGGGCCACCGGAAGAACAAGGTGCCTCCTCGAATGCAAACCTTCCGGAACCCGGCGCCCCGCAGGGCATCCGAATCTTCCCCGTCGCGGGTGGTGGCGAGTTGCCGGTCGAGAGGAATCCCGGGGACCCGACCACCAACACTGGCTCCGTTTCTGCGCACTATGTGTTCGTCGAACGACGTAGCACCGCACCAGCGCTTCCTCCTCCGGTGCCCGCTTCAGTCGCAAACCGCATCGCCATTGTGAAAGGTAGCGGCACTTTCGCATCCATCGCCAATCCGGTGGCGTTGAATAATCCCGCCGCCATTTTGATTGTGACGACGGTCGAGTCGGCGACGGCTGTGGTCGTCGTCGGCGGAATTCCCACCTTCACGATCAATCCGAGGGATGCCGATGCGTTGCTGGATCGCCTTTCCAATACTGACAACGACGCGGGCGATCCGGCGAACGGCGCTGTGTCGCGGCTGCCGATCCGACTGGCCGATACCATCTCGTTGCCGGCTTATCAGGGGACGATGGCTGGGTTCAGTTCGCGGGGGCCGAACGATCATCCGAACGCCCGTTTCCGCACGATCAAGCCTGATATCACCGGACCCGGCGTAGGCGTTTTCGGAGCGGCAACTCCCGAGGGGCTGCCGGACGAAACCATCGGTCTGGCCAGCTTGTCTGGCTACACGACCGCGAACGGCACGAGCTTCTCCGGGCCGGTGACCGCCGGCGCGATCACGCTGGTGCGCCAGCGGGTGCGTGAGATGCTCGGGCTCGATACGACAGATTTAAGGAGCGCTGATTATCGCGCGAAGCGCTTCGACACCGTCACCGTCGCGCGCGCCCTTCTGCAGAATGCCGCCACAAACTTGCGCAATGGTCTTGGCCAGCCTCAGGGTGACGGTGCCAGCTCCGTCGCGTCGGTCAATGACATGGGTTCGGGCTTCGTCAACGTCGCAGGCGCCCTTTCGAATAACGCCATCATGGTGGCTCCGGTCGACCTTCTCACCAGGCCGAGAGAATTCACCCCCGCGGCTTCTCCATCACCGACGCCACTGCGGGTTTTGATTCCCACCGCCAGCTTCGGCACGGTGCCAGTGATAGGCGTGAATGGAACTGTCGTCCGCACCCAGGAAGTGATCGTTCGTGATGTCTTCAACGGAGCCGGATCGGGCGTTTACAATTTGTCCGTTCAAAACAGCCGGGGCATTGAGACCCCGGGCTTCCAGATCAGCTTCACCTCTGCCGATGGCGCGACGCCGATTACCTCGGTCTCGGTCCCGGCAAACGGACAAGCGTCCTTCCGGGTCCGGGTCGCAGCTGACGGAACACAGATCGGTATCGATCCCACGGAGTTCCAGTGGTATGTGAGCGCAAACGGTCCCGGCGGGAATTTGCGGATGCCGTTCTACTATCGCGCTGTCCGTGCGATCGTTCCGAACATCACCGCGCCGGCGCAGCAAGAGCTGCAAGGTCTTGACCAGCCGTCGCCGGCGCCTAGCCCTTCGGGCTGTGCCGCCGATTCGAACGGCAACTACACGGTGAAGTTCACCTACACTCCGCCCAGAGACGGGCCCAATCCGGTTGGCTTCCGCATTCAGGAGGCGACCCGCACTGCCGAGCTGTTCTTTGACAATGCGAACCAGGCGCTCGTGGCGGGCGCAAACTCCAGATGGAGCGGAAGCCCACAGTGGACGTCGAACGTCAACCCAGCCACGGGCAGTGTTGCCTACTACATCCCGGATACCGCTGAGCAGAACGAGTCCCTCACCATGATCGGCACAGTGGACGTTCCGCCGGGCGGCGCCACCCTCAGCTTCGATACCACACAAGACACCGAGCAGGATTTCGATTTCGCTAACGTCGATGTGAGTGGCGACGGCACTAACTTTTCGACCGTTGCGTCGTTTAGTGGGTTCTTCCAAGGGACGCGCACTATCGACATCTCCGGCTTCGCGGGCCGGAAGATCAAGGTGCGCTTCCGCCTCACGAGTGATCTGGTTGTTTCCGCGCCCGGCTGGTTCGTGGAGAACATTCGCGTGAGCAGCGACGACTTCCGCGCGGTTGGCCAGACGGGTCCCGCAGCGACTTCGCTCGATATCACCGGCCGATTCGATGGAACTTATTTTTATCGCGTCGCCGGACTCTTCACTAATCCGATACAAGGCGATCCGATCGTGACCGGTCCGTATAGCAACGTCCGTTGCGTGACGGTTTCGGGGAATCCGCTCCCGCCGCCAGTTCCCGGAGTGTTTCAGTTCAACGCCGCCACCTATGCCGCAGGCGAAAACGCCGGCACCACCACCATCACAGTGACCCGAACCGGCGGCACCGCCACTCAGGCGACGGTGAACTTCGCGACCAGTGACGGCTCCGCCACGGCTGGCGCCGATTACAGTCCGTCCTCCGGCACCCTCACGTTCGCTCCGGGCGAGGCGAGCAAGACCTTCACGGTCGCGATCACGGACGACTCCGCAGTTGAACCCGATGAAACGGTAAATCTCACGCTGAGTAATCCCACCGGCGGAGCCAGTCTTGGCACGCCCAGGACGGCGGTCTTGACCATCATCGAGAACGATACCTCAGCCGGCAGCCCTCCAGCGCGCGGCACACTTCAGTTCAGCGCCGCTAGCTACAGCGAGGCGGAGAACGCAGGCAACGCCACCATCACCGTCACACGCACCGGCGGCAGCGATGGGTCAGTGAGTGTCGCGTATGCGACCGCCGACGGATCGGCGAAGACGGGGAGCGATTACACCTCCACCCCGGGCACATTGATGTTCGGCGCAGGCGAGGTGACCAAGACATTCGCGGTGCCGCTCATCGACGACTCGTCACCCGAGCCGGATGAATCGCTTACCCTCACCCTCAGCAACGTGACCGGTGGCGCGACACTCGGCAATCCTTCGACTGCGGCCCTGACGATTCTCGACACCGTTCGCTCCGGTCCGCCGGCGCAGTTCCTGAATATCTCGACGCGCCTGCGCGTGCAGGGCGGCGATAATGCCGGCATTGGCGGCTTCATCATCACTGGCAGCGGTGACAAGCGCATCATCGTTCGCGGCATCGGGCCATCACTCACGGCAGACGGTCAGCCTTTTGAAGGTCGGCTGCAGAATCCTTTGATCGAGCTGTTCAACAGCGAGGGGCTTCTCGTCGCTTCAAACGACAACTGGAAAGAGTCGCCAGACCGGACGGAGATTGAGTCGAGTGGCCTCGCGCCACAGGACGATGCGGAGGCAGCGATTGCGCGAACGCTGCCGCCTGGCGCCTACACCGCGATTGTTTTCGGGAAAGATCAATCGGAAGGCATTGCGCTCGTGGAAACGTATGATCGCGACCTCGGCGGCAGTTCAGAGATGGCGAACATCAGCACCCGTAGACGCGTCGAAACCGCGAACAACGTGCTTATTGGCGGCTTCATCGCCGGAGCGCGTAGCGGCGCCACGAATGTGATCGTGCGCGCGATCGGACCGTCGCTGGCCGGCAACGGCGTGCCGGACGCGTTGCAAGACCCCATCGTCGAGCTCGTGAACAGCAACGGCGAGACGCTGGATTCGAGCGACGACTTCAGGACATCGGGCGACGAAGCTGAAGTCACCGCACGCGGCCTGGCACCGTCGGATGATCGCGAATCGGCTGCTTTCCAAACCGTCGCCCCCGGCAACTATACTGTCATCGTTCGTGGCAAGAACGAAACGACAGGCGTCGGGCTGGTCGAGATTTACAACGTGCGGTAACGCGCCGATCAAGTTCCAGACTTCATCAACGAAGCGGCCGGCTCCGCGCGCGAGCCGGCCGCCGTTGATGAGCGCGTCGTCGGAGGAAATTCCGAAACGAGGCAGCGCGACGGTTGCGCCGATCGCGCTACCGATGTTCGGCCGTTGCCGACATTTTCGCCCCGCGAAGGAGAAAGCACTCGCTAGCGGCTGCGATCCGTCTTAGTGGCGAAACTCCCCCTCCGGCTTGTGGATCGCAGCTTCCGCAATCGAGGTCGCAGGAATCACGCCAGAATGGTCCTGCGGAAAAAGCCGTTTGATTTACGCGTTTCGAGGGTTTAAGGGATCGTTGCCCTTCCCCTCACCGCTCCCAATCTCTCTACGATTGGCGATCGACTGCGGCCGACCGGCTTCCCACAAGCGTTCCCTTCTAAACTCCATCTGTTTCTATGATCACGTCCTTCTGTTCCCACTCTGTTCCCGCCCGACGATTCCGCGGGTTTTCCCTTCTCGCCCTTTGCGCAGGCCTCTTGCTGGGTGCCAGTGCAAGCGACACCTTGCACGCGGCGAATCCGGCCGCCGGATCAGTCGATCCGAATCTCGGATCGAAGGTTACATTCGTCGGGACCGCTACCGGTCCGGCCTCTGAAGGTGAGCTGACATGCGTGGATGGCACGAACTGCGACGTCTTCACCCTCACTGTCGCGGGTGAGCCGGCGGATTACGTCGGCAAAGCGATCAAAATCGACATCGACTGGGAATCTGGGACCAACGATTACGATCTCGTCATCCGCAAGGACTCGGTCGAAGGACCGGTGGTTAATAACTCCGGCGACGGCCCGCCATCTTCGTTCGAAAGTGCCGGGATTAATCCCGCCGCGACAGGGACCGGTGTTTATGTAGTGCGCGTGGTTTATTTCGCGATCACTACCCCAGGGGCGGATCAGTACAGAGGCGTAGCGGAAACCGTCTCTCGGCCGGCGGAACGCGCGGCAACTTACCTGAAAGGCGGCGGCATCCAATTCAGCCCGAACGTGACCGTGAAGGCGCCGAACACGGTACGCGATGGCGAACCGAGCAGCCGCACCGACTTTCAAGGCAACTACTACGTTGGTGGCATCCGCGGCGTGCCCGCCGGCGTCGATCTGTGGAATTTCGATCTGAACCCGAACAGCGGACAATTCGACCCGCTGATGCGGAACCCGATTTATCGCGGGCAGCCCGATTCGTTCACGAACAAGGATACCACGCAAGTGGGCGCCGACGGTGGCGGTGATATTGACCTGGCGGTGGGATTCGGACTGCCACCCCGCCAAATTGTGCCCACACTGGCGTTCAGCAGTCTGGTGGCGGCGAACATTTCGGTCGGTAATTCCATCGACCGCGGCAAGACTTTCTTCCTCAACCCGCTCGGTAACCTCACTGGCGGCCCGCCGATCGATGACCGTGAGTGGCAGGAGTTCTTCGGCGCGAACACCGTCTTTCTCCTCTATCGCACGATCTTCCCGGTGATTGCATTTGTTCACCGATCCACGGATGGCGGACGGACCTACGGCCCGGCTGTGACGGTCGGACCGTCGTCCCAGGTCGGCGGCATCGATGTGAACCAGAACGACGGCACGGTCTACAACTTCTTCATCGATGGGCGCGTGGCGGTCGGCGTACCAGCAAGGCCGGGAGACCAGCCGACCAGCTATACCTTCCACCAGGCGGTGAGTGATCCATTCGGCCTCCGCAACATCTTCGTCACCGGCAAAGTGGCGGAAGACGGCACGCCGAACGGCACTGTCTACATCACCTACTCAAATGGCTTTGACGTTTACCTTGCTCATTCGACCGATCGTGGCGTGACTTGGAGCCTTCCGGTGCGGGTGAGCGATGTGCCGTTCGGCGCGAATATCTTCCCGTGGTTGGAAACCGGGAAAACACCCGGCAGCGTCGTCCTTACCTGGTATGGCACGGAAAACCAGAGCTTTAACAATGACGGTGCAAACTGGAAGGTGTTCTTTGCGCAGAGCTTCAATGCGAACAGCGCCAACCCGACCTTCACGCAGGTCGAGGCCAGCGATCACATCATTCACGGCAGCAACATCTCCACCGGCGGCTTGACCGGCACGGCCAATCGCAACCTGATCGACTACTTCCAGATCAGCGTCGACCCGCAGGGCGCAGCGGTGATCGCCTACACAGACGATCACAACGATCTCACCGGCGCGACTTTTGTGACCAGGCAGATCAGCGGCCCGAGCCTCAATGGTGGTCAGGTATCACTCCCGAATCCGCTGCTCAATCCTGCTCCGCCCACCGGCAAAGACGAAGCGGCTCCCCCTCAGCCCGGTCGTGACGGCGAACAGGTGACCGACTTTGCGTTGGATACCCGCGGACCTGTACCGTCCGATCTCGATGCTGCTAATCCGCTCGACATCGTTTCGATCAAGTACGACAGCAGCGTGGTCGACGGCAAGACGATCCTCTCTGCGACCATGAAACTGAACGGTCTCACCGCGCTTCCGCCAAACGCTCTTTATCGGATGTCGTTCACCGCGAATGCGCCCGACTCCGTCTTGAGCGCGACTGGCGATTACACCTACGGCTTGTCCGATCGCGGCGACCAGTTCTTTTTCTCCGTCACGACAAGCTCGGCTAATCTCCCGACCTTTCGCTACGGCACTGCTGTTCGCGAGAGCAACGGAGGCCTGACATTCACGACCAGGGGCACTGCCGACAGCGGCTCGTTCAACGCCGCCAGAGGCACGATCACCGTGAATGTCGACGTCGCGAAGTTCAACGCCCTCCTCACCGAGGCTGGGAAACCGGTCATCGCGGCAGGTTCGCCGCTGGTGGGATTGCGGGGCACGTCATCCGGCG
>DATHXZ010000529.1:0-3805 GCA_035459405.1 Chthoniobacterales bacterium | reverse complement strand
TGACTTCCTGCAGCCGCGCTTCGTCGGCAACAAGCATCGGCAAATCAGGCTGGATATCGGACGCGAAGCGCAGGTGCTTCGCCTTCAGCCGCGCCTCCCAGTCCGCCAGCGTTGTGCGAAGAAAATCCGCGAGATCGACTTCGTTGAGATCGAGCTCGATCTCGGGCGACTCCAGCCGCGCGAGGCTGAGCACATCTTCGACGAGCGCGTTGAGCCGATGGGAATGCCGCTCCATCACTTGGAGAATGCGGAGCAACTCGCCCGGCGGCTGCTGCGGATCATGCAGCAGTGTCTCGAGATAGCCGCGGAAGATGGAAAGCGGCGTGCGCAGCTCGTGCGACACGTTCGCGACGAAGTCGCGCCGCATCTCTTCGACCTGTCGCATCTGCGTCACATCGCGGAACAACACGACAGCACCGCGCATTTGCGGCGAGTTCTCGCCGAGCGGCACCGCACTGACTTCCAGCTCGCGTCCTTCGCTTGGACCGCGCGACATCTGGATCGTTTCGCGTCGTGGCTCGTCCGCTTTGACCGCGTCGTGCACCAGCCGATCGATTGTTGCGTGCCCGATCACCTCGACGAGCGACGTGCCCGGCGCGGCGCCGTTCACGCCGAAGATGCGGCCGAACTCGCGATTGATCATGCGGATGCGCCTGCGTTCATCCACGACCGCCAACCCATCGAGCATCGCGCCGAAAACGGCCTGCACGCTGAACTCCGTCTCACTCACGCGCTGCTCGAGATCCTGCAGGCGATCGGCAATTGTCTCGAGCGAGCGGCCGATCGCGGTCGCGCGCAGGTTGCCGGTCATCAGAAACTTGCGGGGCGCGCGACCGCCGGCGAGCGCGCCGAGCAGTTCATCGAGTTCGCGCCAGGGATCGATCCAGCGTCGCCAGACGTAGATGCCGGCAAGTGCCGCCGCGACGACAACGACTGCGAGCGCGAGCCACGCCATAGATCAGCTCTCGAGCAGACGATAGCCGAAGCCGCGCACCGTCTCGATAGCGTCCGCGGCTTTGCCGAGCTTCTTGCGCAGCCGGCGCACGTGGGTATCGACCGTGCGGGTGTCGATCAGACTCTCGTAGCCCCAGACCTCGTTGAGCAGGCGGTCGCGCGATTGCACACGCCCACGGCGCAGCATCAGCATGCTGAGCAGCTTGTATTCGACCGTCGTCAGACGCACAGCTTTCCCATCCACCGTCACGTGGTGGCGTGCCGGGTCGATCGTGATCAGGCCGAGCGTCATCTTTTCCTCGGGCGCGCCGTCAGCTTTGCCGCGCCGCATGATCGCCTTGATGCGCAGCACGATCTCGCGCGGGCTGAACGGCTTTGTGACGTAATCATCGGCGCCGAACTCGAGGCCGACGATCCGATCCACCTCCTCGGCCTTGGCCGTTAGCATGATGATCGGGATGTGGCGTGTGGCGCCGTCGTTCTTCAGCACCTTGCAAACTTCGAGGCCGGGCATCTTCGGCAGCATGAGATCGAGGATGATCAGGGCCGGCAGCTCCTCTCGCGCCTTCTTCAGCCCAGAAGCGCCATCGCTCGCGGTGGTGACGACAAATCCACCCGCCTTCTTCAGGTTGAGCGTGAGCATGTCGACCACGTCCTGCTCGTCCTCGATGATGAGGATTTTATTGCTCGTGGGCGTCTGGCTCATGCGCTACTTGGGAAACGTCTGCGCCGAGCGCGCGGATGAAAGCGACGTTGGCGTGACAAACAGCGCGTTCATGCGGCATTTCTAGCATTAACTCATGCGTCAATATCACGATTTGCTGCGGCTGGTGCTTGAGCAGGGCACCTCGCGCACGGATCGCACCGGCACCGGGACGCTCTCGGTCTTCGGCGCACAGGCGCGGTTCGATCTGCGGGAAACGTTTCCGCTGCTCACGACGAAGAAGTTGCACCTCAAGTCGATCATCCACGAGCTGCTCTGGTTTTTGCGCGGCGACACGAACGTCAATTATCTGCGCGAGAACGGCGTGACGATCTGGGATGAGTGGGCAGATGAGAATGGCGACCTCGGGCGCGTCTACGGTGCGCAATGGACTGACTGGCGTGGCGCGAATGGCGGGCGCATCAACCAGATCGATGACGTCATTGCGCAGATCCGCCGGAATCCGGATAGCCGACGGCTGATCGTCAGCGCGTGGAATCCGGCGGAGATCGCGGGCATGGCGTTGCCGCCGTGTCACGTGCTGTTTCAATTCTACGTGAACGATGACGAGCTGAGCTGCCAGCTTTACCAACGCAGCGCCGATCTCTTTCTCGGCGTGCCGTTCAACATCGCGTCGTACGCGCTGCTCACCAGCATGGTCGCGCAGGTGTGCGATCTCAGGCCGGGCGAGTTCGTGCACACGTTTGGCGATCTGCATTTGTATCAGAACCATCTCGAGCAGGCGCGCGAGCAACTGACGCGCAGCTTCCGTCCGCTGCCGCGCATGGAGTTGAACCCGAACGTGAAGCAGATCCGCGAGTTCCATTTCGAGGACTTCAAGCTCGTCGGCTACGACCCGCATCCGGCGATCCGAGCGCCGATCGCGGTGTAGGCTCCGCGCACATGAATTCGGGAGATCCCTGCCCGAACTGCGGCGTTCCGGCGATGCAGTCGTACTGCGCAGCTGCGGCGAGAAGCGGCCGGATCGCGACGATTAGAAGCTGCGAACGATCGCGGGCGAGACATTCGCCGAGCTCACCAGCCTAGAGCATTCAAAGCTCTGGCAGACGTTCAGGCTGCTGCTCTTCAAGCCGGCGGACTGACACGCGAATATTGGCGCGGGCGGCGGAAAGGATTCCTCGGCCCGGTGAAGCTGTACCTCGTCTTCTTCGCTTTGACTCTGGTGCTCTACTCGATTCACCAGCCGACCGCCGTCTACGACGTCCGAACGCTCGCGGAGTTCAACAAAGCCGGAAATCTCCCGAGTGCGCTCGACAAGATGGCGCACAGCAGCGGCAAATCGCCTGCCGAGTTGGCAGAGCAGATCAATTCCCGCTGGCAGACCTACATCTCCTGGTCGCAGCTCGTGTATCCGCTGGTTGTCGCTCTCGCGTTGAAGCTGCTGTTCCTGCGCCGGGGCTTTTATCTTGCCGAGCACCTGATCTTCGCGCTGCATGTGCTCGCCTTCACGTTCCTGTCCATCGTGCTGCTCTGGCCTGGCTACTTCGTCTTTGGCATCCAGCCGAAGGCAGCAACGGGCGCATCTGTGGAAAGGTATCTGATGATCACCGCGTTGTCCGTGATCTGGACGGCTGCGTATCTTACTCTGGCACTTCGCCGCGCGTACGATGACAGCTGGGCGGTGGCACTCCTCAATGGTTTGGTCATTTTCGTGATCTATCTCAGCGCGTCTCTGATCTGCACGTCCGCCGGGCTCGTCGTCGCCATCCGGCGGGTGGCTGCCGGGTAACCGCAGGTCGCGCACTGCAACTTCGGCGCGCGTGCGGGGTTGAAGCTTTCGTATGTTCGCGCGCTGGCTGGTTGTATTCGCATTTTCCGCGCTCGCGGTGACGAGCGCGTTCGCACAAGGACGGAACGGTTACTCGGTGGAAATCGATCTTCAGCAGCAGCTCGCGTATCTGATCTACGGCGACGAAGTCGTGCTGACCTCACCGATCTCCAGCGGACGCGCGGGGTTCCAGACGAAGCGCGGCCGGTTCAAAGTCATCCAGAAGGAGCGCAACCACTACTCGAACCTCTACGGAAAGATCGTCGACTCGCGCGGTCGCACGATCGTGGCCGATGCGGATAGCGACATGCGGGTCCCGCGCGGCGCGAAGTTTGTCGCCGCGCCGATGCCATACTTCA
>DATHXZ010000528.1:0-6983 GCA_035459405.1 Chthoniobacterales bacterium | reverse complement strand
TCCGTTACGTGCCCGCCTGCCGGATAATCTGCCACACGCGGCGGATGTGGTCCTCCGTCGTGAGAAGATTGCCGAGGCCAAGACGCATCACCGCGCGACCCCGGAGCTTCGTCTGCATCAGATACGTCTCGCCGGCCGCGTTGATCGTCTCGACCATGCGGCTATTGAGCGCGTCGGATGCACTGTCATCCGCCGCTTTGATGCGGAAGCAGACGACGCCCATGACGGTCGGCGCAGAAATCTCGAACTGTGGATCTTCCTTCACCCAGCTCGTGAACAACTGCGCGAGCCGCAGATGATCGCGGATCCTTGCCGCGATTCCGCTCCGACCGAACGCCCGCCAGACCATCCATGCCTTCAGCGCGCGGAAGCGCCGGCCGAGCTGCACGCCGTAATCCATGTAGTTGATCTCCGCGCCGGCGGCGTCGCCGCGCAGGTATTCGGGCAGGAGCGTAAAGACCTTCCGCAGCCGCGCGATGTTGCGCACGTAAAGCGCGCTGAAGTCGAACGGCACAAAGAGCATCTTGTGCGGGTTGATCACGAGGGAATCGGCAGCGTTCCATCCGCTCGTCACCCATACGCATTCCGGCAGAAGCGCGAGCCCGCCGCCATAGGCCGCATCGATGTGCAGCCACATCTGATGCTCGGTGCAGAGATCGGCGATCTCCGAAACTGGATCGACGCTAGCCGTCGACGTCGTGCCGACCGTCGCGACAACCGCAAGAGGCTTGAAGCCTGCGCGCAAATCCGCGGCAACTGCTTCGCGCAACGCGGCGACATCCATCCGAAATTCCGCATCGCTCGCGACGCGCACCACATTGTGTTCGCCCAGCCCGAGCGCAATCGCCGCCTTGTCGACTGAGCTGTGCGCCTGATCCGACGCGTAGATGCGGAACATCGGCACGTCGTCGCGACCGGCTAGCCCGCGCTCGCGGATTGCGCTGCTGGCCTCTTCTCGCGCCGCGGCCAGTGCATGCATCGTGGAGATCGAAGCCGTGTCGTAGACGACACCGCTGAATTGGTCGCCAAGACCAAGCCACTGTTGCAGCCATTGCAGCACATGCGTCTCGAGCTCGGTCGCGACGGGCGACGTCCGCCACGTCATCGCGTTGATGTTGAGGGTGCCGGCAATCATCTCCGCGAGAATGCCGAGGTTCGTCGTCGTCGCACCGAAGTAGCCGACAAACTGCGGGTGCGCCCAATGCATCACCCCGGGCATGATTACGCGATCGATGTCGCGCAGGATGTCGCCGACAGCTTCGCCGTCCTCCGGCGCATCAGGTGGCAATTGCGCGCGAATCGCGCCGGGCGGCGCAGTCGGCGAGATGCGGTAGGTCGCGATGTTCTCGCGATAGTCAGCGATCCAGTCTGCAACCTGATGCAGATGCCTGCGGAACTCGGCTGAACCGATATCGCCGAGCGGCTCGTCAGGCCCGCTCATCGATTCCTCTGCTGCGCCGCCGCTTCGGCCGCCACGCGTCCGCCTTCCACCCAATCGCGCCCGATCCCTTTCGTCAGCAGTTTATCGCCGAAAGGGTAACCCCCGTGCCGCAGATACCAATACACCGCCCAATACGTGCTGAAGCTGCGCTCGAAAACCCAAAGAGGCGCGTAGAGGCAGATCCAGCCCGGGATGTATTCGCCTGCTTCGCCACGTGCGCCGCCGGCACATGCCAGCGCAACGGCGAAGATCGAGATCAACAGCACGCAAAGAACGAAGCCGAACATGCCCGCGGCCATCGCACTGAGCAGAAGAAGCAGCGGGATCACGAGAAAGAGCGCCGTCTTGGCGCGCAATCCGAAATCCTCGTAAGCCTGTCGCGGCCGTTGCTCTTTCCACTTCTGCAGTGTCGGCGGGCGCTTCTGGACGAAGAAGTCGATCGCGTAATTGATCGCCGCGCCGAAGCGCGCGAAGTGGCGCACGATCTCCTCGTTGTCGAAGAGCACATCGCCATCGTAGTGCCCGACGCGCAGCATGGTTGAGCGGCGGAACGCGCAGGTGCCGGGGTAGTCGGCAGTGCGCAACGTCGCGCGATTGATCAGCATCCGTGCTGATTCCATGCGTGCCCACCACGGCAGCGGCGAGAGGAAATTCTGCGGCCGCACCATCTCGAACTCCTCGAGCAGCGCGATCATCTTCTCGATGTCGGCGGTCGTATAACGGATGTCATCATCGGCGAGCACGATCTTCTCGCACGACGCGAGCTCTACGCCCGTGTGGATGCCGTTCACCTTGTCGTTCATGTAGCCGAAGCGCTTGTCTACAGGCTCGTGCCGCACGACCTGCGACCACGCAGCACGGTTCTGCGCGAAGACTTCATCCGGCGAGCCGTCGACGACGATCACTTCGCATCCAGCCGCCGCGAGCGTCTGGAAGTAGGCAGCGAAATCCTGCGCCTCAGCTTCGTTGAACGCGCTCCGACGGATCGGCAGCAGATAGGTGCATCGGTTCACAGCGCGCTACGATTCAGTGACCGCAGGATGCGATCGCCAGCACGCCACAGGCGCGCGATCGCCAAAGACGCTCCGACGCTGCCCGTCTTCAAAACGCAAATCCGAAGCTGAAGTGAAAGGCGCCGAACGGATCATCGTCACGGGGATCGGGATTGATGCCGTAGTCGATCCGCAGCGGTCCGATCGGCAGCGCGTAGCGCAACCCGAAGCCGATTGCATACCGCATATCGCTAAGCCCGGCATCCTCCACATCCGGCAGCAGATTGCCGGCATCGAAAAAGACGGCGCCCATCAATTCACCCCAGATGGGGAAGCTGTATTCGAGATTGAAGACAGTGAAGAACTCGCCACCGATCTCATCGCCGTCGAACTTCGGACCGAGCTCGCGCTCGGGATAGCTGCGCACCGTTGTCCCGCCGCCATTATAGAAGCGTTCGTCGATCGGGATATCGGTGCCACCCAACTCCTGGATCGCGCCGACGCGCGCGCCGGCCGACAGATGCGACCGCCGGAACCACGGCCCGAAACCGCCCTCATCCGCATCTGCGTCGGGGTTCACGTTGATCGTCTTCTTCTCGGGCGCGAACGGCAGGTAGTAGCTCACGCGCGCGGTGCTGCGCACGAACTCGATCTGGCTGCCGAACGCCTCCGATGCGTAGTCGAACGTGTTGTCGAAGATGATCCCGCGCGGCGAGGCGAGCGGGCTCTTCCGCAGGTCGAGCGTTTGGGTGTAGCCTAACGAGTTCACCTGGTAAGAAGTGCGCCCGAGGAGCTCCGGCGGAATGTCGGACTCAGTGACTTCCACGTGCCGCACATTGGCGACCAGGCCCGCCTGATATTGCTTTGTGAATTTGCGGCTGAAGTCGATCCGTCCACCGACCTCGAACTTCTCGTAGGCGTCAAAGTCGAATGTCAGCGCGAAAACTCGCGCCTTGAGCGCATAGTTGGTGTCGAAAAAATACGGATCCTCCCAGAGGATTTCACCCCTGTAGCCGCGGCTCGAGTATTCCGCCGAGGTCGTCGGCGGGCGGCCATAGCCGAAAAGGTTGCGGTCGCGATACGAGGTGCCAACGATCACGCCCGCATAGGTGCCGAGGCCGAGCGAAAACCCGAACTCCTTCGGCTTCGCTTCTTCCGCCGCGATCTGCAGGTGTAGCGTGTCGTTGCTCAGCGGCGTCGGCTTGATCTGCAGAACGCTGAACAACCCGGTCTGCATCATCTCGCGGAATTTCTCGTCGACAGCGTTCGGGTTGTATCTCTTCCCGCTCAGTTTGCTGAACCGCTTTGTCACGTAGCTGGGACGCAGACGCTGCAGGCCGGTGACGGTGGTGCCGTCGAAGTAGAACACGTCGCCGGGCGAAATGGTGATGCGCAACGGCACGCGTCCGGCGGTGGCGGCATCCGGGCTGCCCGCCGCGTCGACTTTCACCTGGTAGTAGCCGCGCTGCTTGAAGTAGGCCTCTAGCCGGCGCGGAATGTCAGCAACACGACGGTCGGTATACGGCTCCACGAGCAAGTCCTCGATCTCCTTCCGCAGCTCGTCTGGGCTGTAGACGGTTCGGCCTGTGAAGGTGACGTTGCCGAAGGAATATTGCCGCCCTTCGACGATCGCGATGTTCGCGTCGACCTGTGTGCCACTGTCGTGGTAGCGGTAGTTAGGCGCCTGGACGATAACGTTCAGGTAGCCTTCAGAAATGTAGAGGCGGCGGACGAGATCGACGCCTTCCTCCACATCAGACGGCACGAACGGCAGCTCCTTCGTCGTTTTGCCGTAACGCTCACGCGTCGGGCCGACCACGAACTCAAACAACCTCTGGGAGGTGATGTTGTAGCTCCCGGCGAAGTTGATCGTCGCAAGCGTGACGCGCGGGCCTTCCGTCACATCGAGCCGCAGCCGATTGCCGGAGATCGAGTACCGCACCTCCGCCTTTACGTAGCCGTTCTTGCGATAGAACAGCTCCAGAAAAAACGCCGCGTCATCGGCCCGCGCTGGCGTTAACCCGAGCTCGTTGATCGACGTGATCTGCTCGGCGAGTTGGGTGCGCAGCTCTTCATCCTTGAAAGCGGTCGCGCCATTGATCTGCACATTGCCCGACGACTGCGCAATCTTCTTCTGCTCCTTCCGAACCTTGCGCTCTGCTCTGTCCCTTTCCTCCAGCTTCGGCGCATCGACTGCGCGTTGCGCGTACGCGCTTCCAGCTAGTACGAGCACGCAGACGAATGGTAGGGACGTCGCGCTGCGGCGTCCAAGGCGCGTTGCCGCGTCTGAGAACATCCGAACGATTCTTGATCCAGCCAGGCGCCTCGGACGGCGCAGCGCGCCGTCCCTACCCGTCGTGGAGCGACCGCGCGGCGCGATCATCGGAACCGGATGAGGTATTTCACGGTGCCGCGAAAATCGCCCTGCACGCCGATATCGCCGATCACCAGCACCTTGTCGCTCACGCGGTAGCGCGCCGTCGCGGTTTGCTGCCCCGTACGCGGATCAACACCACCGATGTCGAGATCGAGCCGATCGAATGCCGAATTGGTCGTCGTGCGCTGACCCTTCTTGAACACCTTTTGATAGAGCTGCTGTCCTAGCAACATGAGCGCACGCCCGGCAAGCACATTGCCGCCGCCGAGCAATTCCTCGCGCGTGGTGCCGGTGGCGAGCAACGAGATGATCTCCTCCTGGGGCAACGGCGGCTCGCTCGTGAAGACCGCTTCCGGCGAGTTCGCGGTGCCGTAAATATAGACGCGAACGGTGTAATCGCGGATGAGCGACGTGCCTTGCAGGTCGAGCCCGGGGTTGAATGGATCCTCGGGATTGAAATAGATGAAGCCCTGCCTGATCTCGAGGCGACTGAAAGGCAACGTTGCCTCCACGTTTTGAAGACGCACCGACCCATCGATCTTCGGCTCCAGCCCGGTGCCACTCAGGCGCATGTCTACCAGCGCGCCGCCATTCGCGAGATTGCCGCGGATCATGAATGGATCCTTCGTCTTGATCGCGACGTCGAAGGTCCAATCGCGCAGCGGCGGATTTGGGAACGACAAGTCAGGCGAGGCGGCCGGCGGTTTCGGGCCTGGCGGCGGACGCCCGGGAACGCCGATCGGAATGAGGTCGAGGTTCTTGAGGAACTGGCTGTTCGTGATCGCGACCGTGCCAGTCACGGACGCACTGTTTAGCGGACCGACGATGCGGATGTCCGCGTCCGTGCGCGCAGTGAGCTCGTCGTTTCGCGCGACGAGCACTGCATCGGCGCGCAGCTGAAGATTGAAGGCCGGCTCGGTGAGTTTCGGGAATGTGATCTGGCCCGACAACGTGAACGGGCCGCCTGCCAGCTCGCCGCGGAATTGCGGGAAGTTCAGCGAATCGCCGTCGAAAACCAGCCGCGCGTTGAAGTTCGACAAGGCGGGCAGCGTCGGGTTGGCGAAGCGCGCGCTGTTGATCGTCATGTCCGCCGAGCCGCTGAACGCTGGCCTTGCGATCGTGCCGCCAACGTTCACATCGATCGCCATGTTGCCGTCGATGCGCGCCAACGCGGGCACAAACTGCCGCACGAAGTTGACGGAGCTGCGCGGCATCTGCACTCGCGCACGCACGGGCGTCTGCTCATCGACCGCCTTGTTCTCAACGATCCTCGCAACATCGAGCGGCATGTTGGCCGTGATCTGCACCGGCTCGATGCGCGCCTGCTGCAAGCGGCCGTCGACCACCAGCTGATCGTTCTCAATTCGCGCGGTGACGCCGAAGGTCGCGGGTGTGAAATCTTTCAGCTGCTCGGAGCGCAATCCGGTCAGCTGTAGATCGAATTTCGCGCGCAAATCTTCCAGCGTGCCGTCCGCTTCGAAGTTCACGCTCGCGAGTCCAGCGACGGGCACCTCCGCGCCGAAGTCCTTGGTCAGCTTGTCGATCTCGAGGTTCTCCGATTTGAACCCTACGAGCACTTTCCCATCAGGCGCGAACAACGGCCGGTCGGTCCCGACATTCTCCCAAACGAACGGCACCGAGACATAGCCGCCGCCGTATTTCGATTGGCCTTGCACGATCTCGACCTTGTTCACCTCGAGGGTCTGGCCTTTGGCCTGCATGATGGCTTGGAACATCAGCTTGTCGCTGGAGATGAAGATGATCGGCACGTTCAGCTCTTGCGGCGTGTAGTTCGCGTCGATGTTCGCCTCGAGCTTGTCGAGATTCGCGAAACGGCCGTTGTCGAGCGTGAGCCTGAGGGCGCCGGTGTTCTTGAAATCCGAGATTCTGCCGTTGCCCTGCCAGTTGATGGCGAGCGCGCCGGCAAGCTCGGTCTTCTTTTCCGGCGTGCTCAGGAGTGACTCGAAGGTGCCGAGGTCCGCGATGTGGACCGCCAGGCTGCCGGTGTATGGGTATGGAGCGTCGATCCCTGCGGTGCCGTTCGCGCGGATGTAATCGCGCGCGTTCAGGCTGGCGGTCAGATCATCGAGGTAAACGACATTCGCCTCGGTCGTGCCGCTCGCGCTGAGCTCCGGGACGGTGACGTTTTGCACGCGCACATTCGAGCCGTAGA
>DATHXZ010000527.1:0-1791 GCA_035459405.1 Chthoniobacterales bacterium | reverse complement strand
GTGGGTTCGAATCCCACCCCCTCCGCTGATCAGTCTGCGGTTGCGGGTTTGTGATTTGCGATCTGAAAGCGCGGCCATCCCGCGACCAGCACAGCGATCGCCGCTCCCATCAACGCGCCGCCGATCACATCGGAAAAATGGTGCGCGCCGACATACAAGCGCGCGAAGCCAATTACCAACGGGATCGGCAGCAGCGCGACAAACAGCCGAACATTCGCGAAGCCGATTATGCCGAAGTACGCAAGCGAAGCCGCCATGTGGCCGGATGGGAACGCGTGATATTTCGCGGTGAAGCGGGGCCCGTTGAATCCAGCATCGATTTCCACCGACGGCCGCGATCGCCCCGCGGCCACTTTCACGACACGCGTCGCCACTCCTGCGATCGCGAGCGCAACGATCATCGCGACGCAGATTCGGAGCCATCTCCGGTTCTGCCGCAGGTAAGCGATTCCGGCGCCGATCAGAGCGGCGACTGCGTGCCCGACCCAGTCGCCGATGTAACTAACCCAGCGCATCACGCTCCGTATCCCCGGCGCTCGATGCTCCCTCATCCAGCTCTGCACGGCAGCGTCGAGCTGGAAGGATGCTGCGAGGATCAATCCCGCGGCCGCGGCGAAGACGAGCCACCAAAGCAGCGCGCGGCGGGTCGTCACAGCGGAAATTCCGGTTTGTGTTTCAACCGGACGTATCTTTGAATCCGCCCTTGCCACCTGCAATCCGTAAATTGGCGCTGCTCTTCGCCGGCTGCGTTTTATTTCACCTCGCCGGCACGTGGACGATGCCGCTGCTCGACCGCGATGAACCACGTTTCGCGGAAGCTTCACGCGAGATGATCGAACGCGGCGATTACGTCGTGCCGTTTCTGAACAACCGCTATCGGTTCGACAAGCCGCCGTTCATCTACTGGACGCAGACGCTCAGCTACCGGCTGCTCGGCGAGAACGACTTTGCCGCGCGACTACCCTCGGTCATCGCGGCTGCACTGACGGCTGTGTTGCTGTTCGTCTGGGGCCGGCGGGTGGGAGGCGAGACGGTCGGCTGGTGGGCAGCGATCATGTTCACGGTGTGTCTGCAGACGTTCCTGCATGCGAAAGCCGCCGTCGCCGACATGTGGCTGGTGCTGTTCATGACGACAGCGTCGTGGGCGGGTTACGAGTTGCTGCGCGATCGCCTGGTCAATTCTGCCGCTGCAAACGCGCAGCCGCGGGCACTCGAGCGCCGCTGGTGGTGGATCTTCTATCTTTCCCTCGCGCTGGGGTTCCTTGCGAAAGGCCCGGTTGGTTGGCTGCCTTTGCTCGCCGTCGCCCTCGCGAGGCTTTTTGTTCCGAACGCGCAGCTGAATCGCCGTTTTCTCTTCTTCACCGGCATCATCTTCACGGTCTCGATCGTCGCGGCGTGGGGCATCCCGGCACTCGTCCGGACGAATGGCGAATTTCTCCGCATCGGCATCGGCAAGCATGTGGTCGCGCGCTCGGTGGTGGCGATGGAAGGGCATGGAGCGAAGTCGCTCTGGACGTACATCGCCAGTCTCCCGTTCTACTTCGTGGCAATTTTCGTCACCTTCGCTCCGTGGTCGTTCAAGCTTCCCTTCCTCGCAAAGAAGCTGTGGCGAAATCGCGATCCACTCGACAACTACTTGTTAGCCGGCATCGCGCTGGTCTTCGTCATCTTCAGCCTGGTGAAGACGAAGCTGCCGCACTACACCCTTCCGGCGTATCCATTGCTCGCCTTGCTGCTGGCGAAGGCGCTGGCTGAGGTGCAGAACGGCGCACGGTTCGTTCGTCGCGCGGC
>DATHXZ010000526.1:0-5110 GCA_035459405.1 Chthoniobacterales bacterium | reverse complement strand
GCAAGCCGCCAGTCCCCTGCTTTTCCCCGAGACCGTCTTCAACGCGCCCGCGAGCCACCTCGCCGCGATCCTCGGCATCACCGGCGCCAGCTACACATTGGTCGGCGATGGTGCCGTTGGTGTGCTCGCAATCAAGATGGCCGAAGACCTGATGCAAAGCCCGGGGCTCGACCGCTGTCTCGTGGTCGGCGCCGAAGAAGCCGATTGGCTGCTCTGCGACGCGTATCGCCGCTGGCGTCTGTTGCGTGGTTCGCCGCCAGCCGAGCCGTTCCAATCACCGCCACGCGGAATGGTGTTGAGCGAAGGAGCCGGCGCGATCGTGATCGACCGCACCAGCACGCTGCGCATCGACAAGGTTCATCCTGGCCGAAACTTCAGCCGCCGGCAGGAAGCTTTCCGGTGCGTCGGCGAAACGTTCGACGTGCTCGGCGCGAGCCACACCGATGTGATTATTGCGAGCGCAAACGGCACTTTCGTCGATGGCGCCGAGCGCGCCGCGATCCTGTCGCACTGCCCGTCGGCGCGGGTTTACAGCCCGAAAGCGGCTCTTGGCGAGAGTGTCGGAGCAGCAGGCCTGTGGCAGGTAATCGCGGCCGTGCAGGCGATCAAAACAGGCGAACTTCCGCGGTCGCCGAACGGCGCCGGTCACGCAGAAGAGCGCCTTCAAGCCGCCGCCGGCGAACGCGTGCACGCAAGACGCGCTATCGTGTCGGCCTGCGGCATGAATCAACAGGTCGCCGGGCTGTCGCTCGTAGCGGAGTAACGGCGAGCTGGGCGCAAAACGGCGCCGACACCCGCAGCAGACGGGGCGGAGAAGCGTCAAATCGTCAGGGCACAACCCGGTGAGCGAAACACGCTTCCGCGCGGCCCCTTTTACCTTTGCAAGCACAGGGCGCTTCGCTACTTTCGGCCTCCGCGATGCGCAAGCTGCTGGTATTTCTAATTTCTACTCTCGTGTCGCATGCTGCACTCGCGCAGACACCCGAGAATCCGTCGCCAAAAGGGCAGCCGATCGAGATCACCTCGACGGGCGGAACCCAGTACGAAAACGGTGTTGCCACGGCGCGCGATAACGTCGCGATCCGGTCCGGCGATACCGACATCTACGCCGATTTCGCGAGGTACGATAACGCGACCAAGATCGTCTACGTAGAGGGCAACGTGCGGATTTATCGCGGCGCAGAATTATACGTCGGCGAGAGCGGCTCGTACAACACGGAGACCCGCGAGGTCGAAGCAAATAAACTCCGCACGATCGACTTCCCGTACTATCTCGGCGGCGAAACCATCCGCACCATCGGCGAGAACGCGAGCCTGGTGCAAAAAGGCAGCTTCACAACACACGACGCCGAGAAACCGGACTTCCAGCTGCGCGCCACCACCGTCCGCGTCTACGAGAACGATCGTGTCATCGCCAAGAACGTCACGCTCTACGTTGGGCGGGTGCCGATCTTCTACTTTCCGTACATCTACCAGTCGCTGGATGACGCATTCAGCTTTGTCATTTCGCCGGCGTACATGAGCTCATGGGGGCCGTCGGTCCTGAGCCGTTACACGTTCCCGATCACGAACAACTGGAAAGGAAACGCGCGACTCGATTACCGGGCCCGGCGCGGTGTGGCCGGCGGCGTCGAGACGGAGCTGAAGTACGACAAGGTGAAGAGCAGCTTCGCAAAGCTGCGCACCTACTTCCTCCGCGACGAGAATCCATTCGTAAACAGGACATCGTTGCCGCGCGGTTCGATTCCCGAGGACCGCTACCGTCTCGGGCTCGAGAATCGCACGAACTTCGGCCAAGGCGTGGCCGGCTTCGCCAAGCTCACCAAGCTGAGCGACGACCTCATCCTGCAGGACTTCTTTCAGGCGGAATTCCGCGTCGACCCCCGGCCCGACAATGTCGTCGCATTGAACCGCTACCATCCGCGCTACATCATCAGCGCCTACGGCAGATTCCAGGTCAACGAGTTCCATGAGGTGACTGAGCGCCTTCCCGAGATCGCGATCGACATCGAGCGGCAGCCGCTCTTCGGCACCGGGATTTTTTACGAAGGGGAAACAAGCCTCTCGAACCTGCGCCGCAATTTCCCCCCATTCTTCCTCGAACAAGACTATCGCGCGCTCCGCTTCGACACCTTCCACCAGCTGCTCTACCCGCAGACTTATTTCGGCTGGCTTTCGATCGTGCCGCGCGTCGGCATTCGCGGCACCTACTACAGCAGGAGCCGCGATATCACTGGTCTCGACCTTGAGCCGGGGCCGAATCCTTTCCTACCAACCTTCGTCCTGCCTCCAGCGAGAAGGACGGATGAATTCCCGCTGTCATATGGCGGCGAACGTTTTCGGCTGCTCCTCAATGCAGGTGCGGAAGCCTCTTTCAAGGTCTCACGCGTGTGGGAAGGCGTGCAAAGCCGGCGCCTTGGCCTGGACGGGCTCCGCCACATCGCGCAGCCATTCGCCAACTTCTCCTTCGTCGCACGCGACGACACCGAACCCGCGGAGATTCTGCAGTTTGATCGCTATCAACCCTCGACACGCCTGCGGCCGATCGACTTTCCGCAGTTCACCTCGATCGATTCCATCGACGACTTCACGATCGCACGGCTGGGCGTCCGCAATCGGCTCCAGACCCGCCGTGATGATGCGACGATCAATTGGATGGAACTCGAGACGTTTTTCGACGTCAACATCAACAACCCGTATGACCGCCGGGATTACTCGAACATCTACAACAACTTCAGCTTCAACCCCGTGCCCTGGCTAGGCTTTGGTTTGGGGTCACAGCTGCCGCTGCTCGGAAACGGCTTCACGGAAATCAACACCGGCCTCCGTGTGCAGCCGATCCCGGCCTTGCAACTCAACTTTGGTCAGCGATTCCTCAACGAGAACCCATTCTTTGGTAACAGCAGCCTCTACGAGTTCGGCGGCTACTATCGAATTAATGATCACTGGGCCGTCGGCGCCTTTAATCGGTATGAGGCAATCACGGGCTTCGTCGAAGAGCAGCGCTATACAATCTACCGCGACCTGACCAGCTGGGTCGCCTCGTTAGGCGCGGTAATTCGCAACAATGGCGGCGTGAAGGAGTATGGTGTGCTCCTCACCTTCACCGTCAAAGCGCTGCCGAAGTTCCAGTTTAACCTGAACTTCGACCCCGGTGCTCCCGCTGGCGAGAATGAAACCGGCGGCTTCAGCGGCACCGGGTTCCCGTAGCCACGTAAGCTGCCTCTGCGGTTGCAATTTCGGCGCTTTCCCGTTTCTTCACGTTCCGCGCCCGACGCGGGTTTTTACTCTCATGGATCTTTCGATCGTCGGTTCCGGCTATGTCGGCCTCGTCACGGGCGCCTGCTTCGCAGACGTCGGCCATAATGTGGTGTGCGTAGACAATGACCCTCGCAAAGTCGATGCGCTCCAGGCAGGAAAGGTGCCGATCTACGAGCCCGGACTCGAAGAGGTCATCAACCGAAATGTCGCAGCGCAACGGCTCCGCTTCACCGGCAGCATCAAAGATGGTGTCGAGAACTCGCAGGTCGTCTTCATCGCTGTGCCCACTCCGCAGGCCGCCGACGGCCACGTCGACCTGAGCTTCATCGAAAAGGTGGCGCGCGAAATTGCCGGTGTTCTCACTTCTTATCGCGTGATCGTTGACAAGAGCACCGTTCCAGTGAAGACGGGCGAGAAGGTCGCCGAGTCGATCAAGCGCTATAACAAACACGGCGCTGACTTCGACGTGGTGAGTAATCCTGAGTTCCTGCGCGAGGGCTGCGCGGTCGCCGATCTGATGAAGCCCGACCGCATTGTCATCGGCGCGCAGAGCGAGCGCGCGATCGATTTGATGAAGAAGATCTACGAGCCGTTCATGGCGCCGATCCTCGTGACGGACATCAACAGCGCCGAGCTAATCAAGCACGCTGCGAACTCATTCCTCGCGCTCAAGATTTCCTACATCAACGCTGTGTCTGCGATTTGTGAGGCCAGCGGCGCCGATGTTGAAAAGGTGGCGGACGGCATCGGTATGGATCGCCGGATCGGCCGCAATTTCCTCAACGCAGGGATCGGATACGGCGGCTCCTGTTTCCCGAAGGACATCGCGGCATTCATCAAGATCAGTGAGCAGCTCGGCGTGCCCTTCACTCTCCTCAAGGAGGTGCAGCGGATCAACGCATCGCAAAAGGACCGTTTCCTGACCGCGGTGCGCGACGCGCTCTGGGTCCTGCGCGAGAAGAAGATCGCCGTGTGGGGGCTTACCTTCAAACCCGACACGGATGACATCCGTTCCTCGGTCGCGATCGACCTGACCGCAGACATGCTGCGGGAAGGCGCGCACGTCACCGTCTACGATCCCAAAGGCATGGAGAAGGCGCGGGAAGTGAAGGAGATCGCGGGCGCCACGTTCGCGAGCTCGCCACTTGAAGCAGTTGAGGATGCGGAAGCACTCATCGTCGCGACCGAGTGGAGTGAATTTGCAGCTGTCGATCTCAGCGCGGTGAAGGAAAAGATGGCGACACCGATCGTGTTCGACGGACGCAATCTGTTCAACCCGGCAACAATGGCGACGTTGGGCTTCGACTATCATTCGATCGGCCGCAGCAAAGTCGCGAAGCCGCGCTAAGCGGCATCAGCCGCAGCCATGGCGCATCACTCCGCGCGTGGCCTTGCTTTGGCAGCGCTCCGCGGATGGCGCCGCGGCAACAAATTCGCCGACGCGATTCTGCAGCCGCTGCTCACGGCCAGTGCGCTGGACAATCCGGACCGCGCGTTCGCGACCGAGTTGTTCTACGGCGTTCTTCGCAATCTTACGCTCCTCGACTTCTGGATCGGACTGCTCCGATCGGGCTCGCTCGATAGCGACTCGCGCGATCTCCTCCGGCTCGGTCTGTACCAATTGTTCTGCTTGCAAACCGCAGGTCACGCGGCTGTCTTCGAAACGGTGGAGCTGGCCGGGCGGCGTAATCGCTCGCTGGTCAACGCCGTCCTCCGTTCCGCGTTGCGGCGCGCGGCCGAATTGCAGGCTGCGGCAGATGCTGCGCCATTATCGACGCGGAGATCGCATCCGGAGTTTCTGATCGAGCGCTGGACGCAAAGCTTCGGCGCGAGCGCCGCGGCTACGCTA
>DATHXZ010000525.1:0-4763 GCA_035459405.1 Chthoniobacterales bacterium | reverse complement strand
CCTCACGGCGGCGCGTGCTCGCGAAGCTGCGCGGAAAGCGCGCGAGACCATCCGCAAGGGCGCGCTCACCGGCGGCGGCCTTCCGGGCAAACTGGCCGACTGCTCCGAACGCGATCCCGATCTGACGGAGCTCTACATCGTCGAGGGCGACTCGGCAGGTGGCTCTGCGAAGCAGGGGCGCGACCGCCGCTATCAGGCGATCCTGCCGATCCGCGGCAAGCTGATCAACGTCGAGAAAGCGCGGCTCGATCAGGCGCTCAAGAACACCGAGATCCAGTCGATGATTACCGCCATCGGCACTGGCATCGGCAAGCCGAAGGAAGACAGCGCCGGCAATACCAATGGCAAGGCAGAGGAAGGCACCTTCGACATCTCGAAGCTCCGCTACGGCCGCATCATCATCATGACCGACGCCGACGTTGACGGCTCGCACATTCGCGTCCTGCTGCTGACGTTCTTCTACCGGCAGATGACCGAGCTGGTCCGCGCTGGGAAGATCTACATCGCCCAGCCCCCGCTCTATCAAATCAAGCGCAAGAAGCGCGAGGAGTACGTCGACGACGACGTGCAGCTGAACAAGATCCTGATCTCGTTAGGCGCAGAAGACGTGCGACTGAAAAACCTCGCCGACGGCAAGGAGCTGAGCGCAACGCAACTGAAAGACGTGCTTGAGTCACTCGAGCGCCTCGCGAAGCTGAGCGAATCGATCCGCCGACACGGCGGCGACTTCGAAACGTTCCTGACCAGGCGCGACGCGAAAACCGGCAAGCTGCCCGCGTATCTCGTTAAGATACGCGAAGGCAATGACGAAGCGGTTCATTATTTTCAGGACGAGCGCGCGCTGCGCGCCTTCCATGAGGCCAACCTCGATCTCAACTTGCTCGATGCCGACATGGGCCAGGAGCTTCTCCCGCTCGCAGCTCCAGCCGCAGCTGCAAAGCCGACCGGCATTCGCCGGCGCGCCACGAAGGTGGAGCTGCACGAGGCGACTACGATCCAAAAGCTCATCGGCGAACTCGCGCGACGCGGCCTCAAGCTCGATCACTACGCCGCGAGCGATAAGCCGATCTTCGAGCTGATCGAAGGCGACGGCGACAAAGCGGTCACGCATCCGCTGTTCTCGATCCCGGAAATCCACCAGAAGATCGTTGAGATCGGCCGCCGCGGCGTGCAGATCAAGCGCTTCAAGGGTCTCGGTGAAATGAACGCCAAGGAGCTGTTCAACACCACGATGGACCCGGAAAAGCGCAAGTTACTCAAGGTCGACCTCACCGACGACAACTCGGTGGAAGCCGACCAGATGTTCACGCGGCTGATGGGGGACGTGGTCGAGCCGCGCCGCCAATACATTGAGGACAACGCCCTCAACGTACGCAATCTGGATGTCTGAGGAATGACCAATGCCGAATGACCAAGGAATGTCGAATGACGACAGCGGCGACGCCGCGGATCTGGCTTTCTGGTTCGGCGATTCCAGCGTCGTCCGGGAGGAGCCTGACGTCAGCCCCAATATGATCTTGAAGAGCGAACCGCCCGTTTTGGAGAGGCTGTGATCGCGTTCGCGAAAACAATTCCTCAGAATGCGGTCACTGATCGTCTGATCAGGCAATCGGTCGGCTGCGGCACGAGTGTCGGAGCAAATTACTGCGAAGCGGACGACGCGGTCTCACGCAAGGAATTCTTCCTGCGCATCGGCACCTGCCGAAAAGAAGCGCGCGAGACGAAGCACTTCCTACGAATGATCGTCAAAGCCGTTCCTCACCTGAAACCCGCGGCACGCGAGCTGTGGCGCGAAGCGGGCGAACTTCATCTGATCTTCTCAAAAATCTGCCGTAGCCGATGACGCGTTCGGCTTTCGGCATTCCTTCGTCATTGGTCATTCCCTAATTCGTCATTTCCCCACCGTGTACAATCCAAACGAAAAAGTAGAGCCGATCAACGTCGCCGAAGAAGTCTCGAGGTCGTTCCTCGACTACTCGATGTCGGTCATCATCTCGCGTGCCTTGCCGGACGCGCGCGATGGGCTGAAGCCTTCGCAGCGTCGCATCCTCTATGCGATGCACGATTTGTCGCTCTTCCCGAACCGGCAGCATCGTAAGTGCGCCAAGATCTGCGGCGACACGAGCGGTAACTATCACCCGCACGGCGAGGCAGTGATCTACCCCACGCTCGTTCACATGGCGCAGGCGTGGGCGATGCGCGAGACGCTCGTCGACGGTCAGGGCAATTTCGGCAGCGTCGAAGGCGATCCGCCGGCAGCGATGCGTTACACCGAGGCGCGCATGACGCATCTCGGCGCCGCGCTCATGACGGACATGGACAAGGACACGGTCGACTTTGTCCCGAACTACGACGAGACGCGGACGGAACCGACCGTTTTCCCGAGCGCGTTCCCGAACCTGCTCGTCAACGGTGGGACCGGCATCGCCGTCGGCATGGCGACGAATATTCCGCCACACAATCTCGGCGAAGTGATCGACGGCATTTGCGCGCAGATCGACGATCCGGATATCGATCTCGACGGATTGACGCAGTACGTGAAGGGGCCCGATTTCCCGACCGGCTGCGCGATCCTCGGACTCGCCGGCATCAAGCAATACCTCGCCACCGGCCGCGGCAGCATGAAAGTGCGCGGCAAGGCGGGCGTCGAGGAGCTAAAGGGCAACCGCGAGCAGATCGTCATCACCGAGATCCCTTACAACGTGAATCGCGCGACGCTCGTCGAGCGGATCGCGCAACTCGTGAACGAGAAGGTGCTCACCGACATCACCGCGATTCGCGACGAGTCGGACGAGAACACGCGCGTCGTCATCGAGCTGAAGCGCGACGGCAATCCGAAGGTCGTCATCAACAATCTTTACAAGCACACCGCGATGGAGAGTTCCTTCGCGGCCTCGATGCTCGCGATCGACCATGGCCGGCCAAAGCTGCTGTCGCTCAAGGAAGCGAACACCGCCTATATCGAGCATCGCCGGGAGGTGGTCATCCGTCGTACGCGCTTCGAGCTGCGCAAAGCCGAAGAACGCGCCGAGACGCTCGAAGGCTACCTGATCGCGCTGGCGAATCTGGACGAATTCATCCGCATCATCCGCGGATCGGCCAATCGTGAAGAAGCACGCGTGAAGCTGCTCGCATTCGAGTTCACGAGGCGACAGGTGGAGCAGATCGGCATTCTGATCCGCAACGAAGCGCGCCTGGTTGACGGTCGCTATGCATTCAGCGAACACCAGGCGAACCAGATTCTCGACCTGCGGCTCTATCAGCTGACTGGCCTCGAAGGCGACAAGATCAAAGGCGAATACAAGGACCTGATCACCACGATCAAGGATCTGCGCGACATCCTCGCGCGCGAGTCGCGCGTGCTAGACATCATCAAAAAGGAGCTGCGCGACATCCGTGACCGGTATGCCGGCCCGCGCCTGACGCAGCTCGTGCCGGACGAGGGTGAGATCAACATGGAGGACCTCATTGCGAATGAGGGCACCATCATCAGCATCACGCACGGCGGGTTCATCAAGCGGACCGCGGTGAGCGCATTTCGGGCGCAGCGACGCGGCGGGAAAGGTGTCGTCGGGATGACGACGCGCGACGGCGCGACGCAGGAGGAAGAGGGCGATTTCGTCGAGCATCTCTTCACCGCGACGACGCACGACTTCCTGATGTTCTTCACTGAATCAGGCCGCTGCTACGTCGAGAAAGTTTACGAAATCCCGGAGATGGGCCGTGCCGCCAAAGGCCGCTCCATCGCGAACCTTCTCGAGCTGCGCAGCGACGAGAAAATCGCGGCCACGATCCGCATTCAGGCCAAGAAGTCAGGAACGGGCGCAGCGGCAATCGATACGACATGGGACGAAAACTTCCACATTGTCTTCGCAACGCGCTCCGGCATCGTGAAGAAATCGAACCTCTCCGACTACGCTAACGTGCGGAAAGGCGGCATCATCGCGATCCAGATCGAAGACGACGACTGCCTCATCGACGCGAAGCTCACGACTGGAAACGACGAGCTGGTGCTGATCACGAAAGATGGCATGAGCCTGCGATTCCACGAGGAGCAGCTCCGCGATCAGGGCCGCAACACCGTTGGCGTGTGGGGCATTCGGCCTGAGAAAGGCGACCACGTCGTCGCGATCGCAGTCGTTAACGCCAACGCTATGCTGCTCGTCGCCGGCGAGAATGGCATTGGCAAGCGCACCCGGTTCGACGACTACCGCTCACAATCGCGCGGCGGCAAAGGGATCATCACGATGAAGACTGGGGAGAAAACTGGCGACGTCGTCGGCGCACTCACGGTTACCGACGCCGACGAGCTGATGCTGATCACGAACAAGGGTCAGATGGTCCGGACGCGAGTGAAAGAGATTCGCGAGACCGGCCGTAACGCCCAAGGTGTCAAGCTGATGGATCTCCGCGGCACCGAAAAGCTGCAGGCGATCGCGCCCGTCGTCAGTCAGGACGCCGACGCGCCGGAGCCCGCGATGACGGCGAGCGAGTAACAAAAAAGGGACACGTGGTGCGTGTCCCTTTTATAGCGTCGGCTACGCCAGCTGCCTAGTAGCCGCCGCCGCGTGTCGTTGCGCCGCCCCCCATAGTGCCGGCGCCACCCATGCCAGTCGTGCCTGTGCCTGTGCCGCTCATCGTTGCTGATTCACGTGAGGTCGAAGTAGTCGTCGTCGTTTCGGTCGTGCCGCAAGAGGTCAGCAGGAGCCCGCACAAAGCGACGGCCGGTGTGAGGAGTGTGAGTTTTTTCATGATTGGTTGTT
>DATHXZ010000524.1:0-8303 GCA_035459405.1 Chthoniobacterales bacterium | reverse complement strand
CGACCAGCAGAGCGGCTAGCGGCTCGGTCGCCTTGTCGAGAGCGGAGTTCGCCGCTTTGAGCCGCTGCACCTCGCCCGAACCGAGCGCGTGACGAAGATCGGAAGTCAGCCGGTCAATTTCGGTCTTCTCCGCCCGCGAGATTTGATCACCCACTAAAGCGACCGCGTGGTCGACCGAGCCGAGCATCTCGTCCGCCTTCAGCTTTGCCTCGGTCCAGACCCGCTCGTTCATGTCTTCAAACGCGTGATCGAGAGAATCAGCGATCATCGCTTCGACTGCTTCATCAGAAACATCGACCGCGCTGTTGATCTCGACGATCTTCTCCGCGCCTGTTTTGGTGTCGCGCGCCAGCACGTGCAGGATGCCGTTCGCATCGATCTCGAACTGCACGCCGACACGGGCCACACCCTTCGGAGCGGGCTCGAACGCAATGTCGAACTCGCCGAGCGTCCAGTTGTCGCGCGCCATCTCGCGCTCGCCCTGCAGAACTTTGATCCGCATCGAGGACTGGTTGTTCACCGCCGTCGTAAACATCTCACCAGCTTTGATCGGGATCGTGGAATTGCGCGGAATGATCACGTTCATCAAACCACCGAACGTCTCGATGCCTAACGAAAGCGGCGTAACGTCGAGCAGGAGGACGTCGCGCACGGCGCCGGAGAGAATCCCCGCCTGGATGGTTGCACCGATTGCGACTGCCTCATCCGGGTTCTGCGTCAGGTTCGGCGCGCGTCCAAAAATCTCCGCGACAATCGCCTGCACCAGCGGCATCCGCGTGACGCCGCCGACCAAGATCACTTCGTCCAGGTCGGAGGCAGCAAGCTTTGCGTCGGCGAGCGCACGCAAGCAATGGGCCCGCGTCCGTTCAATGATCGGGCGGCTCAGCGTCTCGAGTTCGGAGCGGGTGAGCTCAAACGACACGCTCCGTTCGCCGGCAAAGAATGGCAGGTCGAGCTGCGTCTGATCCTCGGTCGACAGGCGGTGTTTCGCCGCAACCACTGCATCACGAAGCGTCGCATTCTGCTGCGGCGACATTCCACCTTTCGCAATCCCCATTCCGCATTCCGCGATCAGCGTTGCATCAATATCATCGCCGCCGAGACGCGTGTTTCCGTTCGTCGCGAGCACTTCGAAGACGCCGTTGTTCAGCTCGAGGATCGAGATGTCGAACGTGCCGCCGCCGAGATCGTAAACAGCAATCTTTGACCGGCTCTTCAGCTTGTCGAGGCCGTAGGCCAGCGCAGCAGCTGTCGGCTCGTTGACGATTCGCTCGACGATGAAACCGGCCAGCTCGCCGGCGCGCTTTGTTGCGCTGCGCTGCGCGTCGTTGAAGTACGCGGGCACGGTGATGACGGCGCGCGAAACAGCACGCCCGATCGCCGACTCTGCGTCCAGCTTCAGCTTGCGGAGGATCAACGCGGAGATTTCCTCCGGAGAATGCTCGGCGCCTCCGGCGAGAACACGAGCTGGCTGGGCGCGGTTCCGCCGCAGCTGATAACCAACCTCGACGTCATCGTCGCGCAGCTCGTCTCCACGCAGGCCCATGAAGCGCTTGACCGAATAGACGGTGTCGGACGGACTCAAGACGCGCATCCGCAGCGCCGGGCGTCCGGCGATTGGCTCGCCGCCGCTCGGGAAATGAACCACGGACGGCGTCAGGCGTTCGCCATTCGCATCGGCGATCAGGATAGGAAAGCCGGCATCCATGATGCCAACGAGGGAATTAGTTGTCCCGAGATCGATGCCGACGATGTCGCTCATTGACACTGAGTGTCGGCCTTCCGATGAACCGGCTCAACCGCCGCCGTGGTAGTGTCGGGTGACGACCTAGACCGGCCGATCTTTTTCGGCGATCGCTGCGGTCCAGCTCTCGATGTCCGCCGGCGTCATATGTGAACCGGACGTTGACCGGCCGTCGCGGTAACCGCTCTCGTTCACGTCAGGCAGATATTGCGCGCGGGAGATCAACGTTCCGCGGCAGACGCGCTCGCCGGCAGGAGCACTGAGCTCCTCCTGCGTACGCTGCAGCAAGTCGCTCATGATCGATTCGGGAATCCGATTCCGCTCCGACGGGTAGATGAACCCAAACAGCACGAGATGACTCAGCAACACGCGCCAATGGCTGCCGAACCGCCGCACGAGATGCGCCCAGTCGAGTCGTTCCGCGCAGCTATGAATCAGGTGTGCAATGTCGGCGCCGTCGAAACGCTCGCGCTCCATGATGTAGGCCTTCATCCAAAGCATCTCTTCCGGCGGCGTGAGCAACGCGCGCTCACCGAGCACATCCTCCTGGCGCGCACGATCGAACCACGAATCATCCACTTCGCAGAGCCCGTTCCCGGCGCGGAAAATCAGGTCGAGACAATCGTCGCCGCAATAAACCTTCGCGAGCCAATGCGGGAACGTCAGCTCGGTCTCGAAGCCTCCGATGCGGAATGTGTCGAGTGCGCGCTCAACATCAGCGGGGCGCAGGAACACGTCGAGATCCTTCGTGTGCCGTGCGATGCCGGTGAATACACCAAATGCATACGCGCCGCCCACCATGAAGGGAATCCCCGCTTCCTGCAAAGTCCGCATCGACTCGCGGTAAAAACCTTCGGTCTCCGGGGGCAATGTCATTGCTGCGGTTTTGCTCACGCCCATTCAAACGCACCCGGCGACGCCTTCGCGCGTATACCGCGTGGAATCGCGAACGGCTCGCGCGGAACGTCCGGTGCGAGACGGCAAACCGTTTCCTAGTTCATGGCCAAAGATGGCAAAAAAATGCGGATTGCAGCGACAGCGGATGTTCACTACGGCAAGCACTCGAAGGGCAAAATGCAGGAGCTCTTCACGACTGTGTCGCGCGAAGCCGATGTGCTGCTGATGTGCGGCGATCTCACGGATTACGGCCTGCCGGAAGAAGCGGAGTTGCTCGCGGCCGATATCCGCTCGCATCTACGGATCCCGGTGATTGGGGTGCTTGGTAATCACGACTTCGAATCAGCGCAGCAAGACGCGGTGACAAAGGTGATGGAAGAAGCAGGCGTCGAGATGCTGGATGGCGAATCGGTCGAGATCGATGGTGTAGGCTTCGCGGGCGTGTGCGGATTTGGCGGCGGATTCGGACGGCGGATGCTGAACGCGTGGGGCGAGCCGCTGATCAAGACGTTCGTGCAGGAAGCGATCGATCAAGCGCTCCGGCTCGAGCGGGCGCTCACCAAGCTGCCAAGCGAGCGCCGCATCGTGCTGCTGCATTACGCGCCGATCCGCGCGACCGTTGAAGGAGAACCGCCAGAGATCTTTCCTTTTCTAGGCTCCACTCGCCTGGAGGAGCCGATCAACCGCTTCCGCGTCAGCGCTTGCTTCCACGGTCACGCACACAACGGAACTGCAGAAGGTGCGACTGCGACGAACGTGCCGACGTTCAACGTCGCCGCTCCGCTGCTGCAGAAGCACACGCCCGATAAGGAGCCGTTCCGGCTTTTCGAGATCTAGATCCGCGGCCACTCGGTGGGCTGCTCTTCTGTAGCCGCTTCCCTGTGGCAAGCGCGGCAGTCCTTGGCCATGTAACGCGACGCCCGACGCTTCGCGCAGCGAAGCGGCTACAGAAGCGGTGCGCGTCAGTCCTTGTACGGATCCACGATGTCCTTGCCCGCCATTGCAACGCCAAGTGGCCGCAGCGTCTGCAGAATCCGGATTGTCCCGGCGTGCGCGGCGAGCACTTCGGGCAGGCGACGGTAAGCTTGTGGGGCTTCGTCAAGATCGCCGCCGCGCAGCACTACTCCTTTCCCGGCCAGCCACTTCATCATCTCGTCGTGGCGGACGAGTCCTTCCATGCGGATGCGTTTGCCGCCGATCTTCTGGAATTTCCCTTTCGCAGCGGTGCGCGACATCACGCGGCCAGCACCGTGCACGGTCGAAAAGAGCGCCTCGCGCGCGACTGGTGAATCCACGCCTTCGATGATCACCGCGTCGTCACCCATGCTTCCACCGATGAATCCCTTCTGACCGGGAAACGCCGGCGTCGCGCCTTTTCGCACCACCCAATAGTCCTCGCCACCGTGCTCTTCGCGCCACGCGAAGTTGTGATGATTGTGAACCTCTTCGATCGCGCGGGCGCGCAGAATTCCGCGGACGACATGACGCGCGACCGCTTCGCGGCCAGCATAGGCATAGCGCCCCGCCAGCGTCATCGCGGCGATGTAATCCTGGCCCAGCTCCGAGGCTTCCGGCACCACGGTCGGTGGCACATCCATTCCATCTTTGCCGCCGGCGGCGCGCAGGAAGTGCGTCGCTGTCCTGTGGCCGAGCCCGCGCGAGCCGAAGTGCACGCCGACCCAGATCCGATCCTGCTCGTCAGCGAAGATATCGACGTAGTGATTGCCGCTGCCGACGGTGCCGAGTTGCTCGGCCGCCATCTTCTTCAGCTCCTGCAGCGGCTTGAGTTTCCACGTCGGATCCTCAAACAACTCGTGATCGATACGCGTCTTGTTTGTGCGACCGACCCCGAATGAGATGTCGCTCACGACGTCATCCATGATCGTCTGCATGGCCGACGCGACTTGATCGCGCGTCGCATCAGTGCGGATCGCGAGGTTGCCGCACGCGATATCGAAGCCGACCCCCGAAACGGAGACCTTGTCCTTGTAGGCAACGACCCCGCCGATCGGCTGTGCGTAGCCTTTGTGACCATCCGCGCACAGGACGCCGCGCTCGCCGCCCGTGGCGACACACGTCTCGATTTGCTTGATCGTCGCTTCGTCGTGCTGACCGAAGATCTTCGTGTTCATCTTGATCTTCCTGTCAGAGCGCGCTCCGCAATTATGCGCCATGCGTGCACATCCTGCGGAGCTTTGATCGCTGTCGGAACGCTGAGCAGCTTCACCGCATCGAAGCTCACGCGCGCAAACGGAATCTGGGTTTCGCGGGCGAGCTCCTTTTTCACCTCTTCAGGCATTGTCTTGTAGAGCAAACTTAGATGCGGATCGAACTTGTAGCCGCTGCGCCGTCCGACGGCGCGGGCAACTGCATCACTGATCCCGCTCGCTTCTTCCGATGCGCGGAACTGCACGTACAACGTCTTCGTGTACTTTTCGGAACACTCGACGCCGTCCACATCCAGCTGCAGTGGCGCGCTCACTGCCGCGATGTCGTCGAGCAGCTCGATCGCACTTCCCTCCTCCATTTCCGCGCCTTGCAACGTGACGTGCGGCTCAAACGCGGGCGCCTCCAGACGCGCTGCCAGGTCGTTGATCAGCGACTCGAAGTACGCCTTCGCATCCGCCGCTGGCACGAGCCAGAACGCCACTTTCTGTCTCCCCTGCTCCATCAACGGTTATTCGCATGCCGCGAGCGCATCGCTCTTTTGAGATGCGCGTCGCCGCCGCGCGGTGAAGGTTCGCCGCATGCCGACGAACGTGCTGGGAACCGAGCTGCAGTGCTGTTGCCGAAATCCGCTCACCGGATTCTATCGCGACGGCTATTGTCGCACCGGCCCCGAGGACCGCGGACTGCACACCGTGTGCGTGCAGGTCGATCAGGATTTCCTCGATTTCTCGATGATCGACGGAAACGACCTCGTCACGCCACGTCCGGAGTATGCATTCCCCGGTCTCAAACCGGGCGACCGCTGGTGTGTCTGTGTCACCCGCTGGCACGCGGCCGTGAAGCGCGGCCTCCCCGGCAAAGTCGATCTCGAGGCGACGCACTCATCTGCTCTCGAGTTCGTCTCGCTGGAAGATCTGAAGGCGCACGCGATCCAGTGATGGGACGCGCGCAGAACGCGCTGGCGTGCCCCGCGTTTCTGCCGACCGTATCCGCGCTTTGAAGCTGCCGTTCAGCCTTTTCCTCGCGCTTCGGTACCTCAAGCCGAAGCGGACCTTCGTCTCGATCATCACGCTGATCTCGATCATCGGCGTGACGCTCGGGGTGACGGTGCTGATCCTCGTGATCGCCGTTATGACCGGCTTCGATCGCGAGCTGCGGCAGAAGGTGATCGACTTCGATGCGCACATCACCGTCACGACACAGGACGTCTTGCGCGACTGGCGCGACCTTACGGTGAAGGTGCGAAACACCGAAGGGGTTGTCGCCACCGCGCCCTATGTGCAGGGGCCCGTGATCGTCGAATTCCAGAGCCGTCGCCTGGCACCATTGATCCGCGGGGTTGATCCCGAAGAGCAGGAGAACGTGATCCCGCTGCGCAAGTTTATCACAAGCGGCGAGCTCGACCTGAACGGCGACAATACCGTGCTCGGCGTGGAGCTCGCGCGGAAGCTGCACATCGGGGTCGGCGATAAGCTCACCGTCTACTCGCCGGGCAATCTCGGCCAAATACTCGACGGCATTAAGAAGCTGGAGACGCGCGACGGCGCGCAGGAGCAGGAAGCAATCAGCCAGCTGCGCGAGGTCGTGTTGCCGAAGGAACTGACGGTCACCGGCATCTATGAAACCGGGCACTATCTGCACGACTCGGAGTTCCTGCTCGTCCCCGTGCACGTCGGCCAGGAACTCTACGGTCTGGAGGATTCGCTCCACGGCATCATCGTGAAGACGACCGATCCATATGGCGCCAAGCGCGTGAAAGGCGCGATCGAGCGTCACCTCAAGCAACCCGAGTACGCGCAAACCTGGATCGACATGAACAGCCAGTATTTCGAAGCCATCCGGCTCGAGCGGACGGTCATGTTCTTCCTGCTGTTCTTCATCGTCATCGTGGCGGCGTTCGGAATCATGAACACGCTCATCACCGTCACCGTGCAAAAGCGGCGCGAGATCGGAATAATGAAAGCGCTCGGCGCGACGGTCTGGCAGATCGTCTGGGTCTTCCTCGGGCAAGGAATGGTCGTGGGGCTTTTTGGGACACTGGCAGGGCTCGGTCTCGGCATGACGCTGATCCGCTACCGCAATGAGTTCAGCCAGTGGCTCGCGAGCACGCTCGGCATCGAAGTGTTCCCGCGGCAGGTCTACCAGTTCTCCGAAATCCCGGCGCAGGTCGTGCCGTCTGATGTCGCGATTGTCTGCATCGGCGCGTTCGTGATCTGCTGGGTGTTCGCTGTGATCCCAGCCTACTTCGCCGCACGGCTGGATCCGGTGAAGGCGCTACGTTTCGAGTAGCTGCACTTTCGTTCCCGTCGCGGCGGCGTTACGCTGCCCGTATGCGAATCCCAGCAGCCCTTGCCGCAATTCTCGTCTACGCTCTCTCAACCCCGGCAGGCGGTCAGATCGACCGAATCACTGGCCGCGATTTCGCCACTCGCTCCGAAGTGCTGGCGCGACACGGGATGGTTTGCACGAGCGTGCCACTCGCGACGCAGATCGGGATCGACATCCTGAAGAAGGGCGGCAACGCCATTGATGCGGCGATTGCCGCGAATGCCGCGCTCGGCTTGATGGAGCCGACCGGAAGCGGCATCGGCGGTGATCTCTTTGCGATCGTTTACAGCGCGAAGGAGAACAAGCTCTACGGGCTGAACGCGAGCGGACGTTCGCCGCTTGGGCTGACCTACGAGGGCATGAAGGCCGAGCTCGAGAAGCTGAAGCGTGAAACGATCCCGCCTACCGGCATGTTGCCGATTAGCGTCCCCGGTTGCGTCAGCGGCTGGAGCGAGCTGCACAAGAAATTCGGCAAGCTCTCGTTAGCGGAGGATCTCACGCCCGCCATTCGCTACGCGGAGGAAGGCTTCCCCGTGACCGATCTCGTCGCCTACTACTGGGGACGCGCCGTGCCGCTCTACAAGGGGCTTCCCGGCGCATTTCTCGAGACGTACACACTCGATGGCAAAGGGCGCGCGCCCGCCAAAGGCGACGTGTTCAAGAATCCGGCTCTCGCGCGCACGCTGCGACTGATCGGAGAAACGAACGGCGACGCGTTCTACAAAGGCGACATCGCGGACAAGATCGACGCGTTCATGCAGGCGAACGGCGGGTTCCTGCGCAAGGCCGACTTCGAGAAGCACACCGCCACGTGGGTGGAGCCGGCTTCGACAAACTACCGCGGCTACGATGTCTACGAGCTGCCGCCGAACGGACAAGGCATCGCCGCATTGCAGATGCTCAACGTGCTCGAGGGGTTCGACCTGCGGAAGATGGGCTTCAATTCGCCCGAAGCGCTGCACGTGCTGGTCGAAGCGAAGAAGCTGGCCTGGGCTGATCGAGCCAAGTTCTACGCAGACCCAGATTTCTCGAAAGTGCCGCTCGCCGGTTTGATCTCGAAGCCGTATGGCGCCGAGCGCCGCAAGCTGATCAATCTGAATCGCGCGGCGAAATCGGTCGACGCCGGCAATCCAGCGCTTCGCCACGGCGATACGATCTACATGTG
>DATHXZ010000523.1:0-2625 GCA_035459405.1 Chthoniobacterales bacterium | reverse complement strand
CCTCGGCGCGCGCGTCAACCGATTCGCGCGCCGGTTTGAGAACGGATTCGCGATCGAGCTGGAGGAACTCGAGCGAAAGGTGACGCGCGACACGCGGCTCATCGTGCTGACGAACCTGCACAATCCGAGCAGCGCCCTGCTTCGCGCGGAGACGTTGCGTGGAGTCGCCGAGATCGCGCGGCGAGTCGGCGCGCGGCTGTTCGTGGACGAGGCGTATCGCGAGGTTGTCTTCGACGACAGCGCGCCATCGGCGTTTCAGATCGGTCAGGAACTCGGAGGCGAAAATCCGTTCATCGTCACGAACAGCCTGACGAAGGCGTATGGCTTGAGCGGATTACGGTGTGGCTGGATCCTGGCTCCGCCGGACGTCGCGCGCAGGATCTGGTTGCTCAATGACCTCTTCGCCGCGAATCCGGCGCACGCCGCCGAGCGGCTCAGCGTGATGGCGCTCGACAATCTCGCGGCGTTCCGCAAACGCACACACGCTCTGCTGAACGCGAATCGCCCTTTGCTCGACCGATTTCTCGACGCACGTGGTGATCTCGAGTGTTTCCGGCCGCCGGTCGGCACAGTTGTGTTCCCGCGGCTGAAGCGCGGCGATCCAGAAGCGCTGTTCAAACTGCTACGGGAGAAGTATGAGACCACTGTCGTGCCGGGTCGCTATTTCGAGATGCCCGAACATTTCCGAATCGGCATCAGCGGCGCGACCGAAGAGCTGCGCAGCGGACTCGAGCGGCTCAACGCCGCGCTTGACGAGATCGCGAGCAGCTAAGCCGCCGGCGCGGTGGGCTTTTCGATCGAGACCTGGTGCGGGTAGGGGATCTCGATGCCTTGTTGCCGAAACGCTTCGATGATGCGCTTGCGGAAATCGCGCGCCACCTGTCCGTGCGTGCCGGGCTTTACGCGCGTGGTCGTGCGGATGATCAACTCCGACGGGCCAAGCTTCTCCACGCCGCGCACTTCGGTCGACTCGAGCACGCTCGGGTGCTGCTCTTTCAACTCGCGCCCAAGGTCGGCGAGCAAGGCGAACACGCGGTCGAGGTCGGCATCGTACGCGACGCCGACTTCCACGACGGCGAACGTGTAGCTCTTCGAGAAATTCACGATCCCGCTGAGCTGACCGTTCCGCACGATGTGCAACGCCCCGTTCGGATCGCGCAGACGAGTCGTTCGTAACTGGATCACCTCGACGGTGCCGCGCGCCACGCCGACTTCGATGTAATCGCCGACTAGGAGATATTCTCGAAAAGGATGAAGAGCCCTGAAACGACATCATTGATGACCGGCTGTGCGCCGAAGCCAACGACTATGCCGACGATCCCCGCGCCGGCGAGCAGTGGGAACGGATTGATGCCGGTGTCGTTGAGCATCAGGACGATCGCGCCGAACCAGACGAGGGATGAGAGAAAGCTCTTCACCATCGGCATGAGCGTCGCGCGCTGCTGGAGCTCGAGCTCGCTCATGTGAGCCGCGGCAGGCGACGGGTCGACGAGCAGGTTGCAGATTTCGATCACGACCCGCGCGAGGAAGAAGATGCCGATGATCTGGATGATGAGCGGACCCCAGCGCGCGAATTGCGCGATGAACCCGGTCTGCAACATCACGAGCGCGGCGACCGTGACGTAGATCGCGTACTCGAGGCACCGGCGAAGCAGCGGCACGAGCCGACGAAGATCGTGCTAGAAGCGCAGGATATTGTCGGGGCTCGCGAAGCGGCTGGTCAGCGCGTCGAGTGTGTCGACGATCGCAGCCACCGCTTTCACGACCAGCAGCCCGATCGCGATGATCAGGTAAACGCGGAGCGCGAGAAATACGTCGCTTGCGATCTCAGCCGGAACCTGCAGCCAGAGCGCAGTAAACCCGAGCACGAGCAGCCAGATCGAATTGGACGCGATCGCCCTCACGCCGGCGAAAAACGCCTCGACGCTTTCGTCGTTCGCTCTGATCCGATCAGCCCGCTTCACACGCGCCTGGAGTCGGAGCAGCAAGCGACGGACGACGCGCACCGCGACCGTGGCGATGATGACGAGCGCGAGCGCTTTGACGAGGCCAGGACCGAGCGCGCCGAAGAATCCAGGCGGGATGCGCGAGAGCCATGCGCCGGCTTCATTGTAGATGCCGCCGCCGCGGTAAACGGCATAGCCGTTGATGGCCGCGAGCGTGACCACTGCGACGACGAAAATCAGGACGAGCAGCGCGGTGAGATTGCGCAGAATCGTCGTGAGCAGGCACGCATGTTTCTCCACCCGCGAGGTGCGCGCGACGCGACGGAAAATGGCGCCGACGAGAAACCGAAACGCGAGAAGGAGAACGACGCCCAGCAGCAGCTCCGCGCCTACGACTGCGAGGTCGCGGTAAACCGGCGGCATCTCCTCCAGCTGGTGCAGCTTCGCGGCAATACGACGGTCAACACCGGAGGTGTCAAGACCCGCAACTTCGCGATGCGCGGCGCGTTTACGTTGAGAGCGATCCGGTTCCGCTTATGATCCGCATCATGAAACTGCCGCTGCTGCGCATTCTCATCCTGTTGCACGTGCTGCAGCTATGTGTGCTCGGGGCGAGCAACAGCGTCGTGAACATGTCGCACTACGACCTGATGCGCGTGGATTTCGATCGCATGCGCAA
>DATHXZ010000522.1:0-1574 GCA_035459405.1 Chthoniobacterales bacterium | reverse complement strand
CCACCGCGCGCGCATACTGGCACGCGCGCAAGACTCCGAACGCGGAGTTCAAATCCGATCTCCGGTGGGAAGCGATGATCCCGGTGTTCGACGGGAAGCTGCCGCTGTTCGTCCACGCGAACACATTCGCGCAGATGGAAGCGGCGCTCGCCTGGGCGAAGGAAGCGCAGATGAAGATCACACTCGTCGGCGGGAACGACGCCTGGCGCCTCGCTCCGCAACTGAAGGAAACCGACACGCCGGTCGTCCTCGCTCTCACAACTGCGCTGCCGCGCCTGCGCGACGATCCCTACGACACGAGTTTCAGCAATCCGCTCCGCTTGCATGAAGCCGGCGTCCGCTTCTGCATCGCCACCAACGGCCGCGCATCCGAGGCGCCACACGAGCGCAACCTGCCGTATGAAGCGTCCATGGCCGCTGCGTTCGGCCTGCCGCGCGAAGAAGCCCTGAAAGCCGTCACGTTATATCCGGCGCAAATTGCCGGGGTCGCTGATCAATTCGGCTCGCTCGAACCGGGCAAAGCCGCAACGCTGATGGTGACAAACGGCGACGCCCTCGATTTTCCCACGAACCTTGAGGCGGCGTACATTGACGGACGCAAGATTGACCTAACGAATCGTCAGACGCGGCTCCGCGACAAATATCAGGAAAAATACCGGCGCCAGTGATACGCTCCGCGCGTTGCGTTCATCACGCGCTCGTGCCTGTAGCTCAACCCGACAGAGCTTCTGAGTTCGGAGCAACACACTCCTTGCCGTGTGGTAACGCGGGATAACGGCGGTTGCTACGGCTGACGATTGCCCTAAAGGCGTGCACTACAGGCACTAGTTCCGGCGTTGCTGTTTTGTTGCTGATCCGCCTGCGTTCTGCGCCCGGGCCAGCCGAGCCCGTCGCGCCGCCGGTCACATCGAGTACCCGCTTCGCCCGGGTGCACCGCGCGAGAATCAGCCCTCCTGCGCGTCGGCGGGCGGTGGGAGGAGTTCTCACGAATACGCCAAGTGGCGCGTGCAGTGTTCAGTCGGCGCAGCTCTCCGTCCAGCGGATGCGGGCGTACTCAGAACCGCGAGCCCGCTGCGGATGATGCGGTCGGCTGGAGCGCCTGATCAGATGGTTTGCATGCCATAGCGGACAAGATGGAACAACAATGCAACGAGTGGCACCGCCAACATCGCCATGCCGAACGCCACAAATACCACTGCTGGAGTCGGCCAATCAACGTAGCCGCCGCGAAAACTGGACCGGCGAGACTGTCAAGATACTCCGCGATCCATACCGAGATGAGCCCGAGAAAAACAAAGATCGGCGCCAACGACACGAGAAGCAGAGACACAGATGCCGATGTCACCGACCGGAACGTTCGTGCGCCACGAAGCGAGCAGCGCGGCAGCAGCTAAGAAGAGAGACGTAATCCTCGCTCTCACGGTGTCACTACCCTTGTCTCCCGAAAATTGCGCTTCCTAAAGGAAACGTTGACTCTATCGCCGGGTCGCTACGCATCAGTGCCTGTAGCTCAACCGGATAGAGCTTCTGACTTCGGATCAGAAGGTTGGGGGTTCGAATCCCTCCAGGCACGT
>DATHXZ010000521.1:0-2641 GCA_035459405.1 Chthoniobacterales bacterium | reverse complement strand
TTCGACGCGCTCACGGTCGCGAGCGTTGCGCGTCTACTGTGCCTCATGGCGCTGCTCGCGTGCTGGGTGCCGGCGCGCCGTGCCGCAGGTGTGAACCCGATCATCGCTCTCCGCGAAGGATGAACCGGAATGCGATGCAGCTGTTCTGGGGAGCACGGGATGTCATCCCGTGGCGCCGGGAAGTCTTCCCGGCGCATCACGTTGCGCGCTGCCAGATATCCCACGCCTTTCAACCTGACCTCGCCGCTCAGCGTTCGCCGGAGACTCCGGCGAACCACGGGATGACATCCCGTGCTCCCCAGAACGCTCGCTCACGCGCCACGATAATCCCCCTATGAACGAACTTCGCTTTGCTCTCCGCCAGCTCCGCAAGTCGCCGGGCTTCACCTTCATCGCCATCCTGACGCTTGCGCTCGGCATCGGCGCGAACGCCGCTATCTTCAGCGTCGTCAACGCGGTCCTGCTCCGGCCGTTGCCCTACAAGACACCGGAGAAGCTCGTCTGGATCTGGGAGACCAGCCCAAAGGACGACATCGACAAGGAGCCGCTCTCCTTCCCTAACTTCACCGACTACCGTGCGCAGACGCAGAGCTTCGACGCGGTCGGAGCTTTCGCGAATTCGGCGCCCATTTTATCGGGCGTCGATGGTGAGCCGGAGCGACTGACCGGTGCGGCGCTGATTGGCGATTTCTTCTCTGTGCTCGGCGTGGAGCCGATCCTCGGGCGCAAGTTCCTGCCGGAAGAAAACGAAGACGGCAAAAACCGCATCGTCATCCTAAGCCACGCGTTTTGGCAGCGGCGCTTCGACGCTGATCCAAAGCTCGTCGGCCAGCAAATCCTGCTCAACGGCAACCAGTACACCGTCATCGGCGTCATGCCTCCGGTGTTCCAGGATCCAGTCGCGACGGCGAAAAAGGCGGTCGAAATCTGGGTGCCACTCGCCGTGACGGAGGGAATGCGCAATTGCCGTCGCGCCGATTTCCTCTCGGTCATCGCGCGGCTGAAGCCAAATGTCAGCGTCGAGCAGGCTCGTGCGGAATTGGGCGGGATCGCTGCGCGCCTTGAGCAGCAGTATCCCGATACCAACACGGGGTGGCGCAGCATCGTTGAGCCCTTGCACGAGACGCTTACCGGCAACGTCCGACCGGCGCTGCTTGTCCTGCTCGGCGCCGTCGCGTTCCTGCTCCTGATCGCCTGCGCGAATGTCGCCAACCTCCTCCTCGCTCGCGCATCGTCGCGGCAGCGGGAGATCGCCGTGCGTGCCGCTCTGGGCGCATCGCGCGCGCGGATCATTCGCCAGCTGCTCACCGAGAACGTGCTGCTTTCGTTTGCCGGCGGCCTGGCGGGATTGCTCCTCGCGTGGTGGGGAATCCAGGCACTGCTCGCGTTCAGCCTTGGCAACATTCCCCGGCTGTCGTCGATCGGAATCGATCCGCAGGTGCTGCTTTTCACCCTTGCGGTTTCGCTCGTCACCGGGCTGCTCTTTGGCCTCGCGCCGGCTTTGGTCGTGTCGAAGCTGAATCTCAACGACACGCTGAAGGAAGGTGGCCGCAGCTCGGCGGAAGGCGCGGGCGGCCGGCGCGTGCGTAACGCGCTCGCGATCACCGAAATCGCGTTGTCGCTGATGTTGCTGGTGGGTGCCGGACTGCTCATCCGCAGCTTCCTCCGGCTGCAGGAAGTGAAGCCGGGATTTAATCCGAACAATCTGCTGACGGCACAGCTTGCGTTGCCTGCCGCCAAGTACGCGGAGAACCAGCAGGTCGTTAACTTCTACGATCAACTCCTCGCGCGGCTTGCCGAGCAGCCGGGAGTGAAGGAGGTGAGCGTAACCACCGCGCTGCCGCTTGCCGGCGGTGGCGACCTGCTCGCCTTCTCTGTCGAAGGGCGACCGGTTGCGCGCACCGACCCCACACCGGACGCCGAGTCGCGCATCATCAACCCCGATTACTTCCGCACGATGGAAATCGGCCTGCGCAGCGGACGCGTGCTGACCGAGCAGGACAGCGCCGATGCACCGGGCGCTGTAGTCATCAACGAGACGCTCGCGCGCAAATACTTCCCGGGCGAAGACCCGCTCGGGAAGCGGATCACATTCGGCGATCCGGAGGCAGCCGACGCTCGCTGGTGGAACATTGTCGGCATCGTCAACGACGTGCGCCAGAGCAGTCTCGCGGTCGAGCCGTATCCGCAGATCTTCCGCATCTATCGTCAGGTGCCGCAGCGCGCGTTGACAGTCGTGATGCGCACGGCCGGTGAGCCAACGGCGATGGTGAACATGCTGCGCCAGCAAGTCTGGGCGCTCGATCGCCAGCAGCCGCTCCACAATGTCCGCACGCTCGAGCAGGTCCTCGCCGAGTCCATCGCGCGGCCGCGTTTCAACACGCTGCTGATCACCATCCTGGCCTGCGTCGCGTTGGTGCTCGCGGCGGTCGGCATCTACGGCGTGATTTCCTACTCGGTCACGCAACGCACCCACGAGATCGGCGTACGCATGGCGCTCGGCGCAGATGCCGGCAATGTGCTCCGCCTCGTGGTCGGCCATGGCATGTTGCTCGCCGGCGCCGGGCTCGCGCTTGGTGTGATCGGCGCGCTCGCTGTCACCCGCATCATGGGCACGCTGCTCTACGGCGTCAGCGCAACC
>DATHXZ010000520.1:0-1564 GCA_035459405.1 Chthoniobacterales bacterium | reverse complement strand
CCTTGCGCTCAATCGAGCGCTCGAGGTCCTCATCGTCATCGATCGCGATCGTCGGACTCGGGATTGCGGAAGAAGTCGCGCCAGCGGGCGCAGGCGGTTGGCTCGGCGGCGAAGCTTCGAGCGCCGGCGTCGGGTTCTGTGCAAGGGCGCTCAACGCCAGCGCGATCGAGCCGATGCATCCAATTAGGGAAGTTCTCATATTTGTCGTTTTGCAGTGAGATGCGGGACAAATGCCGTTTGGATTCAAAATTCTCAATCTGACCCGTGGTCGACGCAGCGGGTGAAGTTTGTAGGGCGAGCGCTCCGCTTGCCCACGCTGATGCGGTGCCATGTTCCGGTCATCGCCAACACGAGCGATATCCGACAGAGCATTCATCGGAGTACGGCCGCACCCGACGTGGGTGTTGGAACGGGCAGGCAGAGCGCCCGCCCTACAACGGAGCGCCGCGCCAGGAGGTAAGGGAGCCGCAATAAAGCTTGCGCCGTGAGAGGCAGTGGACATTATTGCTGCCCGCGTAAAATGCGGGTGTAGCTCAGTGGTAGAGCACCTCCTTGCCAAGGAGGACGTCGCGAGTTCGAGTCTCGTCACCCGCTCCAGCTTTCAGCCACACTGGAACGCGAGCAGCAGGTCGCACGGCGCGCCCGGTGCCGACATTTATCGCGCTGGCTGCCCGACCTTCAATTTTGCCAATTGACTGCGCGCCAGGTTGATCGTGTCGCGTTTAAGCGCCGCATCGTGATGTCGAGCGTCGCCCTCGTAGACAAGCACCTTTTCCGGACGCGTCTTGTTCACATACAATCCCCCGTGCACGACTGAGTTCGGTCGCACCAGCCGGCGGATGCCGTTGCTCGCCTGGTAATAGACGCCGTCCGCGTCTTGGCTGACCGGCACGAATTGCCCCGGCAGCAGTTCGCACACAATCAGGTCAGCGAGATCGTTGTAGCGCATTCCCGGCCCGGAGCGGTCGACTTTCACTCGCTCCATCAGCACAAACCGCGGAACCCAACGCTCCCCGATCTGCGGCGTCACGGCGACGGCGGTCCGCTGCGGCCCAGCTTCAGTGCTCGCTGCGAGGATCGCGAGCGCGAGGGTGCAGCTTGCTTGAATCACCCGGCTGCGCCACGACATGCAAAAGCTTGACTACCTTCGCCACGCGGCGTTTTCCAGCACAATCCGGTAGCCGTCGGGATCTTCGAACGTCACACCGTTCCGGTCCCAATAGGGATTGGTTGACGCGACACGGCAGTGCCCTCGCTACTCAATCTTGGTCGACCGCTCGTTGCGAGTCGGCGCGTTCCGGCAGGTAGAACACGAGAAGGTTCTCCTCGGTCGCCGCTCGTCCCACGCGTTCGCCGTGTTTGTGCGTGAACTCGAGGTGATATGGAGCACCGGGATGGCAAGCATCAGGCCGTCCATGCCGCCGTGTCTCTCAACGAGCCGATTACCTCGAATCCGGCCGCATCCCCAGAGAACCGAACGAGCTCCTGCAGCTCATTGGTGGCACCGAGCGACGCGAAGGTGAGCGCGACGAAGGCTCATCGATCGCTCCTGAGCCATTGCTTT
>DATHXZ010000519.1:0-2103 GCA_035459405.1 Chthoniobacterales bacterium | reverse complement strand
TGCCGCGTTCGGTAAAGACGAACTTCTCGTTTCCGTAGGCGATTAGCTTCTCGGCAATGTTCCGCACGTCCCACGGGGCGAGAAACTGCCCTTTCTTCACATTGATTACGCGCCGGGTTGCGGCCGCCGCGTGGAGCAGATCAGTCTGGCGGCAAAGGAACGCGGGTATCTGCAAAACGTCGATGTGGCTGCCCGCGACTTCAGCTTCCGCGGGCGAGTGCACGTCCGTGGTGACCGGCACGTTCAGCTCGTGTCCGATCGCCGCGAGAATTTCACAGCCTTGCTGCACGCCGATGCCGCGGAATGAGCGGACGGAGGTCCGGTTGGCTTTGTCGTACGAGGACTTGAAGATAAAGGACACACCTGCGTCCGCGGCGACGTCCACGATCTTGCGAGCCATCCGCCAGACGAACTTCTCCGATTCCATCGCGCAGGGGCCGAGGATGAACGCCGGCTTCTTACCGCCAATCGTGACGTTGCCGATCTTGAGAGGCTTAGGCTTCATGTTGTAGCGGCGGTCTATGACCGCCGATTGCGCGCATTGCAGTTAGTGCGTTCGGCGGTCATAGACCGCCGCTACAGAAGGGCTGCTCCGCGCGTGGCGCAACAGATCACCGACCGCGAACGGCGCGTAGAGAATCGCGAAAAACAGGAGCGCCAATCCGTGCATCTGCAGCAGGTACAACGGCCGCCAATCGGAAAGGAAGCTGAGGAGCGAGAACGCCTCGGGTTTGTGGAGCAGGAAGCCGTAGTTCACGCCGGTGAAGTGGTCGACGACCATTGCCGTGACGAAGTAGAGCTCCGACCAGGCGAACGCCCGCACGATCGACATCGGATACGGGCGCAGCCGCCGAACGAGCATCAGGAAGACGACACCGATGATGATGCCGGAGTGCGCGATGAAGAAATTGAAGAAGCGGATGTTTGGAAAGCCGACCTGCAGATTCGGCGTGAGCACCGCCTGCAACGTGCCGCCGATTCCCCAGAAATACGCGACTTCGAACCACCGATGATTGCAGCTCCAGAGCGCGACCATCACCACCACCATCGCCCAATCGCACATCTGCATGGGCAAGATCTGCGCCCAGGTGAGCTCGCCGAAGCTGCGCGTGAAGATCAGGTAAACGATGTAGTTCAGGATCAGGACCGCTGAGATCGCATAGACGATGCCGCGCTCAACGGCTCGCGATTTCGTCCGCCAGACAAATGCCGCGAGCACGAACGGCAGCACGATCGTGAGGAAGATCACAATCAGGTGCTGCGCGCTGAAATGCTGGAAGGTGGGTTGCCCCTCGAGCGGTGGCATCAGCTCAACGAATCACCCACAGATTGCACGGAATGACATCGGTCACCCAGGCAATGTGCGCTGGTAGTTCATCCGGTTCCGGTGTTGCGGTCGGCTCGACCGAGACGACGAGCAGGTCCGCTTCGACAGCCTGCACGAAATCGGAGGCGACGAAGCCAGTGTTCCCGCTGATGCACCGAGGCTCGACGGGAACGCTGGTCTCGCATGCGCTCTCGATAAACTGCTCCAGCGCATCTTCTTCTTCCTCAAGCGTGCGGGCGGCGGCATACGCAGGATTGTCAGGTTGCGTTTCGCGCAGTGTCGCGCGCGCCGCATCGAACGTCGTGTAAACGCGGATCACGTAGAGATTCTCAGCGCCTTCCCGTTCAGCGAGACGCGCGGTCCGGCAAAGCGCGCGCCGCGTGTGTTCATTGTAATTTGCGACGTAGAAGACGATGCGCTGTAGCGGCTTCGGCTCGCGGTCCGGGTTCGTGAAAAGCATGACCGAGCAGGTCGCCTCGCGCACCAGCCGGCGCGCGACGTTCCCCAGAAATGGCCGCAGCACGACCTCCTTCTCCAGCGCACCGGCCACGATCAACTCGACGTGATTCGCAGACGCCGCCTTCATGATCGCTTCGGCCGGACTGCCGGTCTGGTAGTGAATGGATGATTCAGCAGGCAAGCCCATTGCGCCGAGCGCCTCGGCAAACCGACGCTCCGTCGGCTCGTCCTTGTCGCCGACGTAGATGAGGTTTAGCTCGGCGTCGAAACGGTCGCGCACCCGCTTTGCCTCGGCGAGCACCATCTCGAAACGCGGC
>DATHXZ010000518.1:0-1749 GCA_035459405.1 Chthoniobacterales bacterium | reverse complement strand
CGGGATTGCTCGCCGCGAGCATCATCGGACTCAACGACGAGCGCGTGCGCGGAAAAGTAGAAGCGTTCCGAAGGAAACAGACTGACGCTGTGCTCGCACAGCGCCTCGAATGACACAGACGTATCCGCCGGGATCTACCATCGGCGTGATGGGCGGCGGCCAGCTCGGGCGCATGTTCGCAATGGCAGCTCGCCGGATGGGCTACCGCATGCAGATTTTCACACCCGAGGAGGAGAGCCCCGCCGGGCAATTCGCCGATCTGACGCGGATCGCTGACTACCGGAACGAAGCCGCCGTGCGGCGGTTCGCCAGCGAGGTCGATGTCATCACGTTCGAGTTCGAGAACATCCCGATCGAGACGGTTGACTGGTGTGCCGAGGTTTGCGACGTCCGCCCGGCTGGATCGATTCTCCACATCGCGCAGAATCGGCTGCGTGAGAAAACGTTTCTGGCGGATGCCGGCATTCCAGTTGCGCCGTTTCGCGCGGTCCGGAGCGCTCGCGAATTAGAAAGCGCGATCGAGCAGATCGGCCGTCCGGCGATCCTCAAAACCGCTGCATTCGGCTACGACGGCAAAGGCCAGCAAACCATCACCGCTCGCGATGATTTCGACGAGATCTGGAGCGCCAGCTCGGCAGACGAGATGATCCTGGAGGGCGCCATAGATTTTGCGAAGGAGGTGTCGGTCATCGTGGCTCGGAGCGCGGACGGCGCGATGGCGACCTTCCCGGTCTGCGAAAACATCCATCGCAACCACATCCTCGACATCACCGTGGTGCCAGCACGTGTAGAGCCGAGCGTCGAGACGTCAGCGGTGGAGCTCGCACGCGTCATCGCCGAGAAGGTCGGCCTCGTTGGAATACTCGCGGTCGAGATGTTTCTAAAACGCGGTGGCGAGCTGATCGTGAACGAGCTCGCGCCACGTCCGCACAACTCCGGGCATTGGACGATCGAAGCATGCGTGACCAGCCAGTTCGAGCAGCAGGTCCGCGCAGTGTGCGGCTTGCCGCTTGGGTCGACCGATATCCTGCGCCCCGCGGCGATGGCGAATCTGCTCGGCGATGTCTGGCTGCGCGGTGATCCGGCCTGGAGTGGAGCATTGCGAACGCCGGGGCTTCACCTGCACCTTTACGGCAAGCACGACCCTCGGCCGCGGCGAAAAATGGGCCACCTCACTGCGTTCGGCGCAAGCGCGGAGGAGGCGATCGCGCGTGTCACAGAAGCGCGGTCAGCTTTGGCTGCCGTGGCGCAGTGATCACGCGAATCCTGCCTGCGTTCTCGCCCGAGGAACGCGCGGTCGCAATTGCAGAAGCTGTTCAACTGCTCGGGCGCGGAGCTGTCGTCGCGCTGCCGACGGAGACGGTGTACGGGCTCGCGGCCGATGCGCTGAACGCGGAGGCCGCGCTCGAGATCTTCGAAGCGAAGGAACGGCCGCATTTCGATCCCCTGATCGTGCATCTTTCAAACGCGGGCTGGTTGTGGCGAGTCGCGAGCGTGCCTGAGGCATCGCGCGACATTGTTGAGCGCCTGACCGCAAAATTCTGGCCGGGGCCGTTGACGCTCGTCCTGCCGCGCCAGCAGATCGTACCCGATGTCGTAACGTCGGGGCTCAGGACGGTCGCCGTGCGCGTCAGTGCTCACCCTGTGTTTCGGGACATCGTCGGTGCGTTCGGCAAGCCGCTGGCGGCGCCCAGTGCGAACCGCTTTGGTCGGATCAGCCCGACGCTTGCGGATCATGTGCGCTCTGAG
>DATHXZ010000517.1:0-6082 GCA_035459405.1 Chthoniobacterales bacterium | reverse complement strand
CACCGCGATGCCCGAGTATGTCGTTCAGCGGCTGACGAACGCTCTCAACAACCAGCGGAAATCGGTTAACGGTTCCAAGGTCCTGCTCGTTGGGCTCGCCTACAAAGCGGACGTCGACGACATGCGCGAATCGCCGACATTCGTGCTGATGGACCTGCTGAAAGCGCGCGGTGCCGACGTCGCGTACTACGATCCCCACGTTCCGGAAATCGGCCCCACGCGCGAGCACATGGCGTGGTGCGGTGTGCAGTCGATCGAGTGGAGGGAGCAGACCATCCGCGCTTTTGATGTAGCAGTCATTGTCACACCACATCGCACGGTCGATTACCGACAGCTGGTCGAGTGGTCATCATGCGTCATCGACACTCGACGCGTCGCGGAAAAGACCCCGCACGTTTTTGCTGCATAAGCAGCTCGCCCGATGATTGCCGAACAACAGGAGATCATTATCGAGGCGGGGCGTGCCGAACGACAGTATTGGCGCGATCTGTGGCGCTACCGGGAACTCTTCTACTTCCTTGCCTGGCGCGACATCCTCGTCCGCTACAAGCAGACCGCCATTGGGGTCATCTGGGCGCTACTTCGCCCGTTTTTGACAATGCTTGTGTTCGTGATCGTCTTCGGGCGGATCGCCAAGATGCCGTCAAATGGGATCCCGTACCCGATTCTCGTTTTTGCCGCGATGTTGCCGTGGCAGTTCTTCTCAACGTCGCTCTCGGAGGCAAGCAACAGCCTCGTTGGCAACGCGAACCTGATCTCAAAAGTGTATTTCCCACGGCTCATCATCCCGGCCGGCGCAGTCATCACCAGCTTGGTCGATTTCGCTATTTCGCTCGGGCTCCTCGCGGTGCTGATGCTGTGGTACCAGTTCCTGCCGGATTGGCGGATCCTCACATTGCCTCTCTGGACGCTGCTCGCTTTTCTCGCGGCGCTCGGCCCCGGCCTGTATCTCACGGCGTTGAACGTTAAATACCGCGACTTCCGGTACGTGATCCCGTTCATCGTGCAATTCGGGTTGTTTATCTCGCCAGTGGGTTTCAGCAGCTCTGTCATTCCCGAGCAATGGCGGCTGCTGTATTCATTGAATCCGATGGTCGGCGTGATCGACGGCTTCCGCTGGGCCATTTGCCGCGGCGCGGCACCTTTGCACCTTCCCACCTTCGCACTTTCGACCGCAGTCATTGCGTTCTTCCTCTGGCTCGGAATCTGGTACTTCCGCAAGACGGAGAAAACGTTCGCGGGCGTGATTTGAGGCGAAAAGCTAACAGCTGAAATGCTGAGAACTGAGATGCTGAGAAACTAAATGCGTTTGCAGGACGACAAGACAACGCGAAGCGCGTCTTTGGCCGTTGCCGGTTGCGTTTTTGCATGACGGCCTAGCGCGCGCATATTCGGGAAATGAGTGCTGCGGATCTGTTGGACGAGCTAACTTCGCTGCCGGAGAGCGACCGGAGCGCGGTTTTCGCGCGACTGGTGGAGAATGAACAGTGGCGCCACGATCTACTTGACCTGATCACAATTGCAGAACGTCGGCAGGAACCGACGCGTTCGATCGAGGAGGTTTTTCGTGATCTCCAGATCGATGCATGAGTTGGACGATCGTGTTCGGTCGATCCGCTGAGAAGGATTTAAGCCGCTTATCACCCGAGATGAGACAGCGAATTGGACGCGGCATCCGCGGCTTGGCTGACGACCCATTTGAGCCCGCGTCGAAGCCGCTGAAAGGGCGGGAACAATGGCGCCTCCGTATCGGCGATTACCGCGTCCTCTACACGGTCGAGCACGCGCCAAAGAACCTGACTATTGTTGCCGTGGGGCACCGGCGCGAAGTGTATCGTTAGGTCGGATGAGCGACGCGATCATCACAGTCGAGGGGCCGGGTAAAAAGTACCGGCCCGGTGCCCATACGAACGAGCGCTATACGGCGCTGCGCGATGTGATCAGTGAAAAAGCCGTCGGGTTTTTCAAAAAGCTGAAAACCCGGAAAACGGAAATCGGGAGATGGATCCTCTGATTTCAGCTCTCAGCTTTCAAATTCAGCTCTTCTGCCCTCTCAACAATCAACTCTCAACCCTCCACCTTCTTCTGGTTGGGACGAGCGAGACTTGCCGTCAAATCGCCCGGGAAGTAAACTCTTCGTCACCATGAGCTTCGCGGAAATAAAGCAGACAATCAGCGCCATGAACGAGGAGGAGAGGTTCCTCGCGGCAGCTTATCTGCGAGTGCTCGAGCGGGAGAACGATCTGGAATGGCAGCGTTCGATGGCAGAACGTTGCGATCGAATCGCGGAGGGGCGGAAAGTCACCTTGGAACAGGCTATAAAAATGCATGTCGCCCTGGAATCCGAGGGGTTGTGAGCGCCGACTGGCAGTTGGTGCTTGACGAAATCCCGCTGCGATTTCTTGTCAGTCGAAAGCCAGCTGAGCGGCGCAGAGATCGCGTACTATGATCCCCACCTCCCGGAAGTCGGCCCCACGCGCGAGCACATGGCGTGGTGCGGTGTTCAATCCATCGACTGGGGCGAGCAGAGCGTCCGCGGGTTTGACGCGACAGTTATCGTCACAGCACACGGCGCGATCGACTACCACCAGCTCCTGCAATGGTCGAAGTGCGTCGTAGACACGCGGAATGCTCTGCGAAGCGCCGAAGGCGACGTGGTCGAGCGGATCTACAAAGCATGAACAATCGCCGCGCGGCGCGAAGCTGTTTCAGCGGGTTCTGAAAACCCGATGATGAAAGTTTTGGTGACAGGTGCAGGGGGGTTCATCGGCAGCCACGTGGTTGAGGCCCTTACTGCTGCCGGTAACGGGGTACGTGCGCTCGTCCGGTACAACGGCCGAGGTGACTGGGGTCACTTAGGAGCGTGTTCCATCGATTGCCTCCAAGCAGTTGATGTTCGACAGGGCGATGTTGCCGACGCCACCTTGGTGCGCGACTTGGTCGACGGCTGCGATGTCGTTTTACACCTGGCGGCATTGATTGGAATCCCATACTCGTACGCAGCACCAGGCTCATACGCGTCAACGAACATTTTGGGAACGCTCAACGTTTTAGAGGCATGCCGCGCTGCCAGAACCAAACGGGTCGTGGTCACGTCGACCAGCGAGGTTTATGGGACCGCGCAGTACGCGCCGATTGACGAGGATCATCCTCTACAGGCGCAGTCACCGTACGCCGCCACGAAGATCGCCGCCGACAAACTAGCCGAGTCGTACTATCGGTCGTTCGACTTGCCGGTCGTCATCCTGCGACCGTTTAACACCTACGGACCGCGTCAATCAGCGCGCGCGGTCATCCCGACGGTGATCGCACAAGCGTTGTCGGGTTGCGATGAGATCCGATTGGGCAATTTGTTACCGGAGCGCGACCTGACTTTCGTGGAGGACACCGCGCATGCCTTTGTTCTGGCGGCGACTGCGCCTGACATCGAGGGCGAAGTGATTCACTTCGGACAGGGCGCAGCGATCAGCGTCGGTGATCTTGCGGCAAAGTGTTTGATGATTGTCGGCAGCAGCGCCCAAATCGCCGAGACAGCGGAACGGCAGCGCCCGGATAAGAGCGAAGTCGGTTTGCTGATGTGCAACGCCGCGAAAGCGCGGAAGCTGCTTGGCTGGCGGCCACAGGTCACATTGGACGAGGGGCTCGCACGCGTTCGCGACTACGTTGCCGCACACCTCGATCATTACCGAATCGCAGAATACGTGATCTAAACTGTGGAACCTGGACCGCAAAGCACAAAATCCCGCGCAGCTGCCGGCCTGCGAGCGGTGATCCTCGCTGGGGGCCGCGGCGTGCGCCTGCGACCATTTACAGTCAATTTCCCAAAGCCGCTCGTGCCGCTCGGGGATCGACCAGTCATTGAAGTCCTGATCCGTCGTCTCATCGACAATGGAATCAGAGACGTGACGATCACCACCGGCCATCTCGCAGAGCTTCTAAAGGCCTACTTTGCGCATCGGCGCTCACTCGTGCAGGAACTGACGTTGCGTTTTGTTGATGAAGAGCGCCCAACCGGAACCGCGGGTTCATTGTCACTGGTCGAGGGTCTGTCCGATACCTTCCTCGTCATGAACGGCGATCTCCTGACCGATCTCGATTTTGGTGCGCTGGTTGAATTTCACCGCGCCAGCGAGGCTGTACTTACAGTTGCGACCCATGCCCGAAATGTGAGAATCGATCTCGGCGTGTTGGAGTTCGACGCAACGCAGCGCATTACGTCCTACCACGAAAAACCGGAGAAGACGTACCACGTCAGCATGGGAATCTATGTTTATGAGCCACGCGTCCTGCAGTTCATCGAAAAGGGGGCGCATCTCGATTTCCCTGATCTTGTGCTGCGCTTGATCGACCGCGGCGAGCGCGTCTGTGCATACCCGACCGACTGTATGTGGCTCGACATCGGGCGTCCCGATGACTACGCGCGAGCGCAGGAACTAGTCAGCCAACCCGAGGAGCAAGCAGTCGACAATGTCTGACTGGCACATACCTCTCAGCGACATCGATTACGGTGCGGAGGAACAAGCGGCGGTAGACCGAGTGCTCCGGAGCAAGTGGCTGTCGATGGGCCCCGAGACCAAAAGCTTCGAAGAGGAGTTCGCAACGTTCGTTGGGACGAAGCACGCCATCGCTGTCGCCAACGGCACCGCTGCTCTTCACCTCGCCTTCGTCGCGCTTGAGATTGGGCCGGGCGATGAGGTGATTCAGCCCGCAATCAATTTCGTTGCGTCAGCCAATATGACCATGGCCGTCGGCGCTACACCAGTTTTCGCAGACATCATTGCCTTGGAGGAACCAACGATCGACCCTGCGGCCGTTGAACGGCTGATTACGCCGCGCACGAAGGCGGTACTGGTGATGCATTACGGTGGATATCCCTGCCGCATGGATGCGCTACTGGAGATCGCGCGCAACAACAACATCGCGATCGTTGAAGATGCGTGTCATGCGATAGGCGCCGAGGTCGAAGTTGCTTCTGCACGCGGCGCCCGGACGAAGCAGCAGTGCGGCGCAGTAGGAGATGTGGGATGCTTCAGCTTCTTCAGCAACAAGAATCTGGCCACTGGGGAAGGCGGCATGTTGACCACAAATAGAGACGATCTCACCGCGCGAATTCGCTCATATCGGTCGCACGGCATGACGTCCCTGACTTGGGATCGTCATCGCGGCCACGCTTCCACTTACGACGTTGCAGTGAACGGCTATAATTACCGGATGGATGATTTGCGAGCGGCCCTCGGACGCGAACAGTTGCGGAAGATAGAGTCTAACAACGAGCGGCGCAGAGTACTGACCAACACGTATTGGCGCGAATTGATCGACATGGAGAAAAGCGGGTGGCGGCTGCCCTTCCGGGGCGGGTTCTCGTCGGCTTTCGGTGAAGACTGCAAGCGCCCCCTTTCTGCTGGTCACCTTATGGTGGCCGTCGCACCGGATGAGCACGCTCGATTGCATGCAGCCACACGACTGCGCGGAAGTCGGGTTCAGACAAGTCTCCACTACCCGCCTGTTACCGGCTTCTCGGCATTCGAACGAAGCGCCTGCGCTAAGCTCCCTGTCTCTCTCCGATATGGTAACACCGTGCTCACGCTTCCCCTTTTTCCGAGCATGACCAGCCAGCAGGTGCTGAGCGTTACGAGCGTGCTGCGATGCGCGTGAATCGATGCCACGGTGACCACTGTACTTCGACCGCTGGTGCGTCGAATCTGGCGTCCGCTGCGTAAGGCCCTGGTTAGAGGATTCGGTGGACCCGAGACGAGTCAGCTAAGGATGGAGTACGTTGGTGCTCCGACCGCGATCCGGGGGCCGGGTTTACCTCCAGGATATCAGCTGACAGGGATCGAAGCAGTTCCAATCGCCGAGTGGGCGGAGCTTCTCGCGTCAACTGGAGAGTTCGGGCCGTTCGGCGAGTCCGAACTACGGCGGCAGGTTTTGCCAACGCTCATCCCTGGCGCGGCAGTTTTCGTCAGATCGGGTACGGAACTCGTGGCGTGCGCGTCAGTTTGCGCGCTGCCCGACTTCCATCCGCGAGGCGTTGTGATGTTCGTGCTCGTGCGGCCTGAACATCGCGGGCTCCGCTTGGGGG
>DATHXZ010000516.1:0-1626 GCA_035459405.1 Chthoniobacterales bacterium | reverse complement strand
GGCCATCATGCTCTACGAATTGGACGTGCGACGCCCCGGCGCGGGACAGTATGCGCGGAACGATCAGGATCTCGGCCATCTCCCAATCCAGGACCGGTAACGATCGGGAGGTACGCCGCGTAACAATGACATCCCGGCGACGTGCTGCTACGGCCGGCGACACCGCCGTCATCGCGCGAATTCATCGTGAAGCGTTTTTCAACGCGCTGCCGCACATGGCGGTTTTACACACGCCGGAAGACGATCTGGCGTTCTACGCGACTGTAGTATTCCCGCGCTGCGAAATCTGGATCGCGGACGTCAGCGGGCAAGCGGCGGGCTTCCTCGCCAATCGAGCGGGGTGGATCGACCACCTTACGTTCTACCGGATCACCAGCGCTGCGGATTGGCAGCACGCTGTTGGCGCACATGAAACTGTCCGCACCTTTGCTCCGCGCGTGGACCTTCCAGTGCAACGCAGGCGCGCGGCGATTCTATGAGCAGCACGGTTTCCGCATCGAGCGGGAGACCGGCGGTGCGGGTAATGACGAGCGGCAGCCGGATGCGTTGTACGTTCGGGGCGAAATGCGTGAGGATCCGCTGCCGGCTTGAAGACCCGCACGTGAGGCGACAATCCGGCGCGAACTCGCTCAGGCGCAGTCGAGCGGCAAGCTGCCCGATATCGGTTGAAAAGTCGACGTCTGCGACTACGGTGAGCGCTCACTTTCCACGGAATCCGGGAGTATCTATGTCGCAGCATCGCAGTCTTAAAGGAGCCAGCACCATCACGGCCAAGCGCAACGTCCTGAAGCGTTTCGAGCGCGTCGAGCTTCTGAAGAAGCGCGGGCAGTGGAAAGAGGGCGCGAACAAGGTCATCGGGCTGCCAAAGACCAAGCCGGACGCGTAAGCAGTTGAGAGTTGATGGTTGAGAGTTGAGAGACAAAGCAGAGCCCAGCGCGGCTCTCAACTACCAAGTCTCAACTTCTGCACGTGCGCCTGAATCGTTTCCTCGCCGCAGCCGGAGTCGGGTCGCGGCGACAGTGCGATGAACTGATCGCCTCCGGCAGGGTGACGATCAACGGCCGCGTCTGCACCGATTTCAGCGCACAACCGACCGAGCGCGATCACGTCAAGGTCGGCGCCAAAATGGTGCGCGCCGAGCGCCAGCTGCACATCGTGCTGCACAAGCCGGCCGGTTACGTCTCAACGCGCAGCGATCCGCACGCGCGAGACACGATCTTCGATCTGCTCCCCACGCACATGCCGCGCCTGTTCAACGTCGGCCGGCTTGATGCGCAGAGTGAAGGGTTGCTCGTCCTGACGAACGATGGCGAGCTTGCGCAGCGCCTCACGCATCCGCGCTACAAGGTGGACAAGGAATACGAGGTCACGCTCAACAAACCGTGGGACGCGGAGCTCGCGCCGAAACTGCTCCGCGGCGTGATGCTGGATGGGCAACGCGCGCGCCTCGAGCGGATCAACCGGATCAACCCCGGCATGTTGCGAGTTGTCTTGCGGCAAGGCATCAACCGCCAGATCAGACGGATGTTTTACGACGTGGGCTACGAAGTGACCCGGCTGGTCCGAACGCGGATCGGCAACCTGCGGCTGGGCGATTTGCCGCGCGGGCATTGGCGACCGCTTACG
>DATHXZ010000515.1:0-2394 GCA_035459405.1 Chthoniobacterales bacterium | reverse complement strand
GCTCCCGATGGTAGAGCGCCTGCTCCATGAACCACGCGAAGGTCACCGGTCCATGCCGCTCGATTTCCGCCCGGATGAACTCCACCAACGCCGGTTCACCGCCAGCAGAGTCGCCGGCGCATTGCCGTTTGGATTTTGAGGGAAATTGCACCTAAGTTGCGCGCGACCGCGAAGAGTTACTTAGCTCTGCCCAGCATGCCAGTTTCTTATCTCCCGCGCCCGCCTGTTCGCTACTACGAGCGACGCTGGTACACGAAACCAATCTACTACGTGCCGCTCGCCACGATCGGCGTCGTGCTGATCGGGCTCAGCATTTACGGGCTCATCCTTGCGGCTGACCTCAGCGCACAGGCGGAAGCCTACGATCTCGCGAAACTCGAGCAGATGGAGTCCGCCAGCGTGATTCTCGATCGCAACGAGAAGATGTTCGGCCAGATCTATGTGGAGAATCGCGAGACGATTCCCTACGAGCGCCTCCCGCGCGATCTCATCAACGCCGTTGTCGCGGTCGAGGACACGAAATTCTACACGCATGGCGGCTACGATCTCTTCGGGATCATCCGCGCGGCCCTGAAGAATTTCACCGCCGGTGGCGTCCGGCAGGGCGCCAGCACCATCACGCAGCAGCTCGCGCGCAACACGTTCTCGCTGCGCGATCGCACGTTCCGGCGCAAGCTGGTCGAGATCTTCCTCGCCCGACGCATCGAGGAGCGCTTCGGCAAACAGAAGATCATGGAGCTGTATCTCAATCGCATCTACTTCGGTGCCGGTCTATACGGCGCAGAAGCGGCCTCGCGCGGCTACTTCGGCAAAGCGGCGCGCGACCTGACCGTCACCGAAGCCGCGACGCTGGCCGGCTTGATCAAGAGCCCCAACCGTCTCTCCCCGTGGACCGACAAGGCTGCGTCGCGTGAGCAGCGCAACCTCGTCCTCGGGCGCATGCGCGATCTCGGATTCATCACTGCGGCCGAGGCGCAGAGGGCGCAGGCGGAGGAGGTGGTCGTCGGCAGCCGCCAGAGCGCGCAAGGTCAGACGTATGCGGTCGATCAAATCCGGCAGCAGGTGATCGAGGCGGTGGGGTGGGACCGTGCCATGAACGAAGGGTTCCGGATTCGCACAACCATCGATGCCGACCTGCAGAAAGCCGCCGAGGAATCGCTGCGCAAGCATCTGGAAGCAGCGGAAAGGGCGCCGGGCTACGGACACGAAACATACGCGGCCTACGCGGAGCGTTATCGTGCAGCAAAGAAAGCCGGGACCATGAACAAAATGCCGCCGCCGGACTATCTGCAGGGCGCCGTGATTGCGCTCGATAACCAGACTGGCGGAATTGTGGCGCTGGTCGGCGGGCGTGATTTCGAGCACGCGCAATACGATCGCGCGCTTCAGGCGCGGCGACCGGCGGGCACAGCGATGAAGCCGTTCGTCTATGCGGCGGCGTTCGAGCAGGGGATGTATCCCGGCACCGTGGTCGACGATTCGGCGCTCGATAATCGGGCGGTGATGATCGGCGGAACGACCGGCATCCTCGGCGAGTGGGGACCGGAGCGCGAAGACAACCGTTACGAAGGACCGATCACCGCGCGGCAGGCGCTGGCCAAGTCTAAGAACAGTGCCACCGTCCGCCTCGGCATGCGGGCCGGTGTCGAGAACGTGCTCGAGCTTTGCAAGGTCGGCGGGATCCGCTCGCAGCTGCGCCCTTATCCGGCAACATTCCTTGGCGCGAGCGAAGTGACTCTTGCCGAATTGGCACTCGCTTACACCACGTTCCCGAACGGCGGCTGGCGCCCGAACACGCCGTTCATCCTCGATCGCATCGAAGAGAAGGACGGCACGATTGTCTGGCAGTCGAAGCAGGACCGCACGCGGCAGCAGGTGATGAAACCGGAGACTGCATTCGAGGTGCACTCGTGCCTCGTCGACGCGCTGGAGAATGGCACTGGTGCAGCTGCTCGGCAGAAATTCGGATTGCAGCAGTTCCCGGCCGCGGGCAAGACGGGGACCGCCTACGATTTCACCGAAGCGCTCTTCGCCGGCTACAGCAGCGGCGTCACTGTGGCGGTGCGTGCCGGGTTCGATAAACCGGAGAAAATCTACCGCGGCGCATTCGGCAGCCAGATCGCACTACCGGTTTGGGTCGACGTGATGAACGCGTCGACACAGCGCTACGTGCCGCGTCCGATGACGCAGCCGGCGACCGTCCTAAAGGTCGAGATTTGCTCAAAGTCGGGATTGCTCGCGACCGACAAGTGCGAACAAGGCGGCAAACGGACCAGCTACCACGAGCTGGCGACGAAGGAGCAGATGCCAAGCGAGCCGTGCAATGTGCATGGCGATGCCCGCTCGCGCATCGTGCGCGACCTTCCCGATGCCGGGGTGCCGCGCGCCTCGCTC
>DATHXZ010000514.1:0-4443 GCA_035459405.1 Chthoniobacterales bacterium | reverse complement strand
GTCTCGGCCCTGAAGCGGTGCGGATGTGGGAACGTGCGAATGGAACGGCGACGCGGCTCCTGAATGTAATTCAGCCGCCGGAGTCGTTCGCCGAATCGTTCGAGTTCGAGAACGAAGTCGAAACAACCGAGCCGCTCTTGTTCATGCTGCGGCGCTTTTTGCAGCAACTGTCGCTCCGGCTCGGCGCGCTCTACTTCGTGGCGAAGACATTGAAGCTGCGCATCACCTTCAGCGATCCGCCACAGGACGGATCCGCCGCGGCGGACAAAAATTCGTACGAGCGTCTCTTCAACATTCCGGAGCCGAGCAACAACGTCGAAGTGCTCTTCCGGATGCTGCACACGCATCTGGAGGATTTTAAGTCGGAGTCCCCGATTGTCGCCGTGTCGCTCGAAGCAGAGCCGACGAAGCCGGGCCAGCAGCAGTTCGGCCTTTTCGAAACGGCACTGCGCGATCCGATGCAGCTTTCGGAAACGCTCGCGCGGCTGACGGGATTGTTAGGTGCGGAGCGTGTCGGCACGCCGGTGCTCGAGGATACGCATCGGCCGGATGCATTCCGGATCGAACCGTTCTCGTGGCAAATGAATGACCGCCCTGCGACTGAAGCGGTCGGGCCGTCATTCGCATTGCGCCGATTTCGACCTGCCACGCCAGCTTCAATGCTACTCGCGGACGACAAGCCGGCGCATCTGCAGAGCACTGAACTGCGCGGCGAAGTCGCGGAACAGGAAGGACCGTATTTCGCATCGGGAAACTGGTGGGATGAGAAACGCTGGGCGCGTGCTGAATGGGACCTGCAGCTCGCGAATGGCGGGTTGTGCCGCTGTCACGAGGAAGAGAAGGGATGGCAGATCGATGGCATTTACGATTGAGCGCTGTAGCCGAGCTTATAAGTGCCGGGAGAAATGACGCGTCATGGCTTACGTCGAGTTGCATGCTTGCAGCGCGTTCAGCTTCCTCCGCGGCGGTTCATTTCCTGAGCAGATAGCCGACGTCGCCGGGGATCTCGGCATACCGGCGGCGGCGTTGCTCGACCGCAACGGCGTTTATGGAACACAGCGGTTTTCTACAGCTGCGCGCGAGAAAGGCGTGCGCCCGATCGTCGGGTGTGAGCTGACGATGCGAGACGGTGGCGTGCTGCCGGTGCTGGTCGAAACCGCGGCCGGCTACAAAAACCTGTGCGAGCTGCTGACCGAGGCCCATCTGCGGACTGAGAAAGGCAGTTGCTCCCTCGAATGGGAGGAACTGCCGGCCTTCGCCGAAGGAATCGTGGCGCTTCTGGGGAGCACGGGATGTTATCCCGTGGTTTGCGAAAGTCTTTCGCAAACATCTTCGCCTACCGGGTATGGCGCGCAAAACGGCCGGAAGACTTCCGGCCGCCACGGGATGGCATCCCGTGCTCCCCAGAGTCCGGCTGCTTACGCCCAGCGGCTTATTGACGCCTTCGGGCACGGCAACGTCTACGTCGAAATTCAGCGCCATTTCGTCCGGGGCGAAGAGCGGGTGAACCAGCAACTCTGCGATCTCGCCGCACATCATCGACTGCCGGTAATCGCGACCAACGGCGTGCAGTACGCGCGGCCGAGCGGCCGCCAGGTGCTAGATGTGTTCACCTGCATCCGCGAGCACACGCACCTCGATGCTGCGGGCAAGCTGCTGACGCAAAACGCCGAGCGGCATCTGAAGAGCGACGCAGAGATGCGCGCGCTCTTCCGGGACAAACCGGAGGCGATCTCGAACACGGAACGTCTCGCCGATCGACTGACATTCTCGCTCGAGAACATCGGCTACACTTTCCCGGCGTATCCGGTGCCCGATGGCCACAGCATGGATTCATTCCTGCGCACGGTGACGCTGTTCGGCGCGCAGCAGCGCTACGAAGCGATGAGCATTGCGGTGAAGCGGAAGCTCGAGGAGGAGCTCGCGTTGATCACGAAGCTCGGGTTCTCCGGCTACTTCCTGATCGTGTGGGACATCGTCAACTTCTGCCGCGAGAACAACATCATGGTGCAGGGCCGCGGCAGTGCGGCGAACAGCGCCGTCTGCTACTGCCTCGGCATCACACCCGTCGACCCGGTGAGCAATCACCTGGTATTCGAGCGATTCCTGAGCGAAAGCCGGAAAGGCTGGCCAGATATCGATCTCGACCTGCCGAGCGGCGACCGGCGCGAGAGCGTCATCCAGGAGATTTACCGGCGCTACGGCAAGCACGGTGCCGCGATGACAGCAAACGTGATCACCTATCGCGGCAAGAGCGCTGCCCGCGAGATCGGCAAGGCGCTGAACTTCGCGCCCAGCATTCTCGACCGCTTTTCGCATCTGTTTGCGAGCGGCGATTTCCCGCACACCATGGACCTCCCGGCGCAGATCGAGCAGGCCGGGTTGCCCAAAGCGCATCCCCGGATGCCCGCGTTCATCTCGCTCTACAACGCGATCTACGGCTTGCCGCGCCACCTGGGCCAGCACTCCGGCGGCATGATCATCTGCCAGGACAAGCTCAGTTCGTTCGTGCCGCTGGAGAATGCGTCGATGCCTGGCCGCGTCGTCGCACAATGGGACAAGGACGACTGTGAAGATCTCGGCATCGTGAAGGTCGACTTGTTAGGCCTCGGCATGATGTCGGTGATGCAGGACGCGTTTGAGCTTTGTCGCGAACGCGGGCGGCCGCTCGACCTCGCGCACATTCCGAAGGATGACGCCGCCACGTTCGAGATGATGTGCAAGGCGGACACGATCGGCGTGTTCCAAATCGAGAGCCGCGCGCAAATGGCCACGCTGCCGCGCATGCAGCCGAAGTGCTTCTACGACGTGGTCATCGAAGTGGCGATCATCCGCCCGGGGCCGATCCAGGGCGACATGGTGCACCCATATCTCGCGCGGCGCGCCGGCAAGGAGCCAGTGACGTTTCTCGATCCCCGCCTGGAGCCGATCCTCGGCCGCACCCTCGGCGTGCCGCTATTCCAGGAGCAACTCCTGAAGATCGCGATGATCATGGCGAATTTCTCCGGCGACGAAGCCGAGGAGCTGCGCCGCGCGCTCAGCTTTCATCGTTCCCAGGAGCGGATGAACAAGGTGAGCGTGAAGCTCCGCGCAGCCATGCAGGCGAACAATGTGACACCGGACGCGATCGATAAGATTCTGCAATCGATCACGTCATTTGCGCTTTACGGATTTCCCGAGTCGCACGCGATCAGCTTCGCCATCCTCGCCTATGGCAGCGCGTATCTGAAGACGCACCGCGCGGCGGAGTTTTACGCGAGCCTGCTGAACAATCAGCCGATGGGTTTCTACTCGCCGGCCACGATCGTGAAAGATGCGCAGCGGCATGGAGTGAAGGTGCAGCCGGTTTGTGTGATTCAGTCGGACTGGCGCTGCATGGTCGTGGCGGATGATTCGATCCGTCTGGGGTTTTGCTCCGTGACGTCGTTCCGGCAGGAACATGCGGAACAGCTGATGAACGCGCGCGCGGACGCGCCTTTTCAGTCCGTGGATGACTTCAAACGCCGGGTGGAGCTGACAAAAGATGAGCTGCGCACGCTGGCCGAAATCGGCGCTCTGAATGCGCTGGCGGCGCATCGACGTGAAGCGATGTGGCGGGTGGAAGAAGCGCCACCCGAGCCGCTGTTTGCAGCTGTAGCCGGGGGCCGACGGTGCGCGCGGCAACGTCCTCGACCGGCCGGGGACAGCGTCCCCGGCTACAGCTCGCCATTGCTGCCGATGACTTTGCCGGAACGCGTGCAGGCGGACTTCGAAGGCATGAACCTGACGACCGGCCCGCATCCAATGAAGCTGCTGCGTTCGCAAATACCGGACGCGTGGCGTGCGAGCGACATGGCGCAGGCGCGCCATGGCTCCACCGTGCGGATCGCCGGGAATGTGATCTGTCGCCAGCGGCCGGGTACGGCCAAAGGGTTTGTCTTTATCAGCCTCGAAGATGAGACCGGTGTGTCGAACGCGATTGTGACGCCCGATCTCTTCGAAAAGCTGCGGCTATTGATCACGGAAGAGCCATTTCTGCTGATCGAAGGCCAGGTGCAGAACACCGATGGCGTCACGCTCGTGAAAGCCAACCGCATCAGCCCACTCGCACACGCGCAGACCACCGGCAGTCGATCGCACGACTTCCACTAGCGCGAACCACCCCTCTGCAGCCCCACCCGCGCGACGCACAGCAAAAACTTGCGACGCCGACGCGTCGAGCCTATATCAACGCTCGCGCCGACGGGTAGGTACCGAAGTGGCCAAACGGGGCGGACTGTAAATCCGCTGGCTTACGCCTTCAGTGGTTCGAATCCACTCCTGCCCACCATTCTCGCCGGCGTCGCCTGTGACCGACTGCACGTGTCCGTGCGACGTCCGCCGACCGCGGCTAACCGCGTCCGCCGCTCTTCTTCGAGCCGCCCGACGACTTGCCGCCGCTGCTTTTCGAGCCTCCGGACGACT
>DATHXZ010000513.1:0-1709 GCA_035459405.1 Chthoniobacterales bacterium | reverse complement strand
GTATTCAAAGGCCGCGCCGCACGCGACATTCAGCGAGACAAATTCGTTAGGGAGCGCCTGGCGCTTGGCCGCCGGGAGCGCGACTTCGCAGGTCTCGAGCGGGTCCCAGATTTCGCATGGCAGGCCGAGCTCATCGCTCAGCGTCTGGAGGATGGTCTCCGTCCTGGCGAGGCTGCCTGAGACGAAGATGCGATGGATGCTTTCTTCGCGCTGTCCTTCGAAGAAGCCGATCGAGTTGCGCACTTCGGTCGCCAGACGGGTGAGGGAGGTGCGGCAGATTTCCGTCATGCCGCCGTCGCCTTCTTCCATCATGAGCTTGGCGGCATTCGCATCGAGCGCGCCGTCGGCGGTGAGCGCCTGGGTGAGCGACTTGCCGCCGTATTCGATGCTACGGACAAGGACGAGCTCTTTCTTGCTGCCGATCAGGACCGTGCTTTGCAGGTGCCCCATGTCGAGCAGCAGGAAGGTGTCGTTTTCGAAAATCTGCGGGTAGGCGAGCTCGAAGGCGTTGAACGAGCAGACCGGGGCGAGCTGGAGGATATCGGCGCTGAGACGCGTTTTGGTCATCGCGTCGGTGATTTGCTTTACCTGCGGGCGCAGCATGCCGCCGACGAGGTATTTCTTCTTTGGCACGCTGTAGCCGCCGTCGCCGTTGCTGCTGCCGTTCGAGTGGCCGTTGCTGCCGTTGGTTCCGCTTGTCGAAACAGCGGCGCAATCCAGGACGAAGTCTTTGCATTCCTGGTTCAGGACCGCAAGGCCGTTGAGACGAAGCGCGTTGCGGAGCAGATCGACGGGCGTATCCGGTTGCTCGATGATGCGGAGGAGCGATGAGGGATCGGAAACCGCGACCGCGCAGCCCTTCGCGCTGCCGAGTTCCTTGAGGAGCGCCTTCAGCTCCTGCGCGAGGTCGTCTGCGCTCTCGATATCCTCCGGCACTTCGCGCGAGGCGTAGCTGGTGAGGACATAACGTGCGTCGCCTTTCCGGTGGAGCACGACGCCTTTGAAGACGTGTTTCCCGAGATCGAGGCCAATGACAGAGTTCCCGCGTTTCGGCATAGGTGGTGCCATTCCCTGTAGCGGGAACCGTGCCGACACCGGTGTTTTCTCCCGGATTCGGTGCCGCCGGCACACGTGCCTCCGGCGTGTAGCGGTGCTTGTGCCAAGCACCGGGCGCCGTCAGGCGTTTGACACAAACGCCTCTACACCACCTGCGTGGCGGCGTTCTTTCGATAGCCGAAGAAGCCGCGCGATTTGATGATCTTCGCCACCTCCGGCGGCACCATCGATTCCCAAGCCGCGTCGCCGGATTGGATTTTGACGAGCGCCTCCGGCGGATGGATCCGCAGGTACTCCGGATTGTAGTCCGTGATCTCCTGGATGAATTCGTTGTCGATCAGATAGCGGAAGAGCGAGTGAAGGTTCGGCGCGACCTCAAGGTTGTGCGCCGTGATCAGCTTCCCCGTGCTCTCGTCGATCACCGGGTAGACGTAGAGCTTCAAGCCGCTTTTGAACATTCGGCCGAGCGCCTCAAGGATCCCGCCCTCAAGATTCAGGTAGTACTTTTCGTCGAAAATCTCCATCAAGCTCGGCACGCCCATCACCAGACCGATCATGCGGTTCGTGTAGCGCGCGAGGTATGCGGCCAGCCGGTAGTATTCGCCAAATTTCGAGATCAACACCGTGCGGCCCAGCGCCCCGAGAATGTCGAC
>DATHXZ010000512.1:0-4947 GCA_035459405.1 Chthoniobacterales bacterium | reverse complement strand
AGGATGTCTACCGGTTCGACGAACGCAGGATCGTCGCGGGCCGCGTCGAAACCGGGACGTTGCGCGTCGGCGACGAGCTTGTCTTTTCTCCCGCGAACAAGACGTCGGTCGTCGCGAGCATCGAATCCTGGAACGGCTCCCCGCCGCAGGAGGCGATCGCGGGCGACTCGATCGGCCTCACCCTGCGCGAACAGATCTTCGTCGAGCGCGGCCACGTCGGATCGCATAACGCCGACGCGCCCATGGAGGCGAACCGTTTTCGCGCCGACGTCTTCTGGCTGGCCGATGCGCCGTTGCAGAGAGACACGCCCTATTTGCTCCGTCTCGCGACGCAGGAAATCAGATGCCACATCGGGTCAATCGAGCAGGTGATGGATTCCGCCACCCTCGCGATCACGCCGGGGCCGGCTGGAGAGGTCGCGAAGAACGAAGTCGGCCGCGTCACCATCCAGACCAAAGGTCCGCTCGTGCTCGACAACCACGATCGCGTGCCGAGCCTCGGCCGTTTCGTGCTGGTGGCCCGCGACCGCATCTGCGGCGGCGGCATTGCCTTCGGCGGCGTTTACACCAGCCGCACGGAGGTGAAGAGCAAGAACATCTTCTGGACGGAGGGAAAGATCACGTCCACCCGGCGCGCCCGCCAGAACGGCCATCGCGGCGCGGTCGTGTGGCTGACCGGCCTCTCGGGCTCGGGCAAATCGACGGTCGCCCAGGCGCTCGAAGCCGAGCTCTTCAGCCGCGGCATGCACACGTACGTGCTCGACGGCGACAACGTCCGCCACGGCCTGAACTCGAACCTCGGCTTCTCGCCCGAGGATCGGGTCGAGAACATCCGCCGGATCGGCGAGGTGGCGAAGCTGATGGCGGACGCCGGCACGATCGCAATCACGGCCTTCATCTCGCCGTACCGCCGCGACCGGCTGCGTGCGCGGGAGATCGCACTCGAAGCGAATGCCGAGTTCATCGAGATCTTCGTCGACGCACCATTGCGCGTCTGCGAGGAACGCGACCCGAAGAACCTCTACAAAAAGGCGCGGGCAGGGGAGATCAAAGAATTCACCGGCATCGACGCTCCGTATGAAGCGCCGGAGAACCCCGAGATCATTGTGCGCACCGCGGAGCAAACAGTACAGCAGTCAGTGGCGGACATCCTCGAACAGCTGCTGCCGCGCCTTCGCGTCGACGAGTAAGGATCAGAGCTATTGGCGCGGCGCCGAACTGTGCAAATCCTTCTGGCAAACAGTCCTACCACGTCGTCTTGTCGCGCCCACTCATTCGCGAACAACATGCCTCGGACGGCCGCAGCGCGGCATCGGTACCGGCGCCCCATGCGCTGAAACAGCGCGTGCTACAACAGCAACTCCAGCAGGAGTCGCTCCTCGGCCAGCAGACTATCAGTCGGAACGGTAGCCGCTTCGGACCGCGAATCGTCCGCATGCCCGTTCGCGTTCACGACCGCCGCGTGGACGGCTAGGGCCGAGGGAGTCAGCGCGGTGCGATTCACCTCGATTCTTTCGTACACCTACATGGCGGCGACGGGGCGAGCCTGTTCCAGCCGTGGGAGGGCAAGAAGGGCTCGGTGCGGCAGACTCATTGGATTTCGCTGCACGAGGCTTTCCGCCAGCCTTTCGATCTCGATCAGTTCGGGACGCGCCGGATCGCCGGTTGGGAGCATCAGCAAACGCATGTAAGCCTCGTCGTTCTGGATCGCGAGATCGTTAGGCCACAGCTGGAGCATCCGAGCTAAAATCGCGTGCACACGCTTTGTGTCCTTGGCGGCTTCGGCGATTCGCAGTTGCCCCTCGTGCGCCGCTCGTAGCGTCGGCGTAGTACGCCGCAGCACGGCTGCACCTCTAGCGGCGGTCTGCGACCGCCGAAATTCCGGTTTGTGACCCTGCTCGACCGGCAGCGTCTCGACTGCGACAACCGCCCTTCAGCCGTCGTGACCGCCGCTACCGGTGAAGAATGCGGTCGCGGACTAGCTCGCGCGCTTCAACAGCTGCGCCACACGCTGCCGCTTGCTGTAGCCGATCGTCAGGAAAGCCAGCAAGCCCGCTGCGTATGTGCTCGGTTCCGGGGCGGCGGTCACTTCATAAAAATCCGCAAACTGGACGGTGTTGTATCCCATTGATCCATCGAAAGAGACTTCGGATTGTTGGTAGCGGCTCGTGAAATCACTCGCGCTACCGCTAAACAGCAGTCGATCGCCACTGCCGCCGGTGTTTGCGACGCCACTCCAGTTGATGAGCTGCAAAACGGTTCCGGCCGTGTGGGTGCCGAGCGCCGCGAATTGAATGATACTCATCGCGCCCGCGCCGAAGTCGATCGTCGACGTGGCCGACAACGTCAACGCGCCGACGCCGACGGTGCCTGCCGCGCCTTCGGAAAACCCGTTAAGATTTAGGGTTCCGCCAGACAGCCCAATTTTTGTGGTGTTCGCAATCTGATTGCTAGCATCAAGACGAACACTGCCGCTGGTGATCTGAAGGTCTGTCGCCGCCGCGTCGGCTCCGCTCGCGCCCGTGCTGCTAACCGCCGTCACGCCCGCCGTCTTATTGAGGAGTAGCGTGCCGCTGCTGACGAGCGTTTTCCCGGTGTAGGTGTTCGCCGTAGCGCCAGCGAACGTCAGGGTTCCAGAACCCGCCTTACTGAGTCCGCCGCTACCGCTGATGGCACCACCAAACGTAGTCACGGAGTTAGCGATCGCCAGCGTCCTAGTGCCGCTACCTAAATTCGCGGTTCCTCCGAAACTCAGATTTCCTGTGGTACTGCTTCCGAACGTGATGTTTACTGAGCTTCCGGCAAACGCGATGGCGTTGTCGATGGTCCGTGCCGTCGCATCAGTGCTACGAACAATCGAGCTCGTACCTGTCCCGCGAAGAGTGAATGTACCCGTGCCTACGGGACTGCTTGCTACGGAGCCAGGCCCGCCGGTGCTGCTACTCCCTAGAGCAATCGTGCCGGCAGCGGAGCCGGAAGACGTCCCAAAGAACGTGCCACCGCTGTACGTGTTGAGGTTCGTGAGCGTCAGATTCCCACCCTCCGTCTTATTGAGCGCAGCGGTCCCTTGTATCAGCGAACTCACACTTGTTGTGCCGTTCGTGGCAGAAATAGCGATGTTGCCGCTGCCGACCGACAACTCACCACCTGTGAACGTGTAGCCGCCCACCGTGACGTTCCACGCGCTCGCATTCAGGCCACTCGTTAATGTGACTGTGCCCGCGGTTCCTTGGAAGAACGCGTTATTGCCGTTTGTCCACGGTGCGGCGGTTCCCGTGCCCGTGGAGTCGTTCCAATTCGGGGTTACCGTATCCCACGTGCCGGTTCCGCCGAATCCCGATGCAGATCCGTTAATATCCCAATACTGGCTTGTCTGCGCGCGCGACGGTGGTGCAACACAACCCACCACGAGAGCAGCGACCACAACGGCGAATGCCTGCCGCCTTCTCCTGTCTAGACGGCGTAATGTAGGTGAATCGAGCGTCGGGATGTGACGGCGGAATACGGCAGCTAGAGCGGCGGAAATGAGCATGGGTAAGGGGGGAGTTAACAGCTAGCATCGGAGAATTGTCGTGCAGCACACCAGTTCGTGAAATTTGCGTCAAGGTAATCTGCGGAATGTTCGCGAAATTCCCGATCGTGTCGGCGCGCGGACTCAACGTTATCGCCGCCCGCGTGGCTGGTGCAGGGCCTATGCAGCTAGCGCGAGGGTATCGCCGGCAGAAAGGTTGAAGCTGGCGAAGTTGGCTCCCTGGAACGGCGTTGATCCGCTCGGCCCGGCGTTCATTCGGCAACTTGAAAGCATCGCGCGCCACGTGCTGTCAGCATCGTGCCCTCCTGGAGGGGCGGGAAGATGTGGCATGCCATCCGGCTGCGGCATGTTAAGTTGAGTGCGATGACGCTGTTGCAGCAGATGGCTGCGCAAGATTTCGCCCGGCGCGAAACGCAGCGAGCCGGTGCGCGCGATGAGCTGGGCTGTGCGCTTGCCGAATTGCTGCCAGGAACCGAGGTGATGGTCTTCGGGTCTCTAGTCAAGCCCGGGCGCTTCACGGACGAGTCGGATGTGGACGTGGCACTTCAGCGTGAACCGGCGACAATGAGTATCTACCAGCTCTCCAGCCTGCTCGCGGAGCGGCTCGGCCGCGCCGTCGATGTCGTGTTGCTCGACGAATGCCGGTTCCGCGAGCGCATTATGCGAGAGGCCGAGGTATGGACGTTGCCGGGCTAGCGGTGCTGCTGAAGGAGCTCGAGGCCGACGCGGCCGTAGTGCGCGACGCCGCCGCCAAAGCTGCGCAGCGGGTGGAACAACAGTACCCCGGTCACCTCGAGGCGGCCGCGTACGAACTGGGCCGCCTGTATAGTGCGTTCGAACGTTCGCTGGAACGGATCAGCGATGACTTCGAGAACCAGTTCGAACGGCGCGGCGATTACCACGCGAAGCTGCTGCAACGCCTGAGCCTCGATCTGCCCGGAATTCGTCCGGCTTTTATCCCGCCAGAGCGCCTCCCTGCGCTCCGCGAGCTGAAAGGTTTCCGGCACCTGACCCGGCATGCTTACGACGTCGTGCTGCGGGAGGATCGGCTGCGCGACCTCGCCCGCTTAGGCGTGCAACTCGCAGACGATCTGCCGGGCTGGTCTGCCGAATTTGCAACGCGGGTGCGGCGAGAGCAGGGCTGGTGAATCGCGTGAAGGCGCGTCGAAAAATCGCGCTCAGCCACCCGGATTGAAGTTCGCCGAAGCGTGGCGCCTCAACCAGCACGCGAGGCGCGTGCGCTCCCCGGAGTACGTGTGGCGCATGCCTCCGATTTCCGTTTGTTCCGCGCACGTGAGCCGCGTGCACTACGGCGCGTCGCGCAGAGCCGCGACGGCTGCTTCCTCTTCGGGCAGCAGCGCTTCGGCCCGGACCTGTGACATTTCAGTGCGAGCATCGTCGGCGTGGCCGTTGGC
>DATHXZ010000511.1:0-4562 GCA_035459405.1 Chthoniobacterales bacterium | reverse complement strand
ATCGGTGCCGGCGCTGCTCCGCTGCGGATAGATTTCCTGAGCGCGTTCACATTGATCGACATCGCTCAGCTCACGGTCGCGGCCGGGAACCGCCCGCTTTACGCTGCCGCGCGGCCCGACCAGTTTGATACGATCCGAGTCGCCGGGGATGCCGAGCGCATCGGGCATCCATCGTACTTGCGACTGCAGATCACGGGCGTCGATCCGCAGTTATATCTGCCGCCAATTACGCACGTGCCGGATAACGAACCGTTAACCGTCACGCTACGCCTTCGCGTTGCGACCGACCGTCAGCCCGGGCAGTAGGACGTGTACACAAAAAACGCGGCACGCCTTTTCAGACGTGCCGCGTTGGATTGAGATTGCGAGAGCTTAGCCCCCTTTCTTCGCTGTGGAACCCGTGCCGCGGGTTTCGCCAGCCTCAGCGCCCATGCCCGTTGGATTGGTCGCGCCGCTGCCCATCTTCTGCTGCGCCTGCTGCACCATCTTCAGGTGCTTCTGCAGCACTGGGAGAGTCTTCTTCGCAAATGCGCGCAGCTCAGGGTCACCGCCCTGCTGCGACTGCCGCTGATAAAGCCCGATGTCCTTCGTGTGATCGTTGATCATTCCCGCGATCCACGCCTGGTCGAAGTTCTTCATGTCACGCTTCGACATGCCGTGCTCCACCGCGCGGGTGTCGGGCTTCACGCCTTTCTTGGCGGCGATCGCCATCAGCTGCTGGTTCGCCTTCTGGTGGTCAGAAACGATCATCTGGCCAAGCTTCTTGACCGTGTCGCTCTGGCCCTGCTGAGCGGCCATCTCGCCCATGTGGACCTCCTTCATGCCGTCCTTTGCCGCCTGCATCATGAACGGACGGTCCATGTCGCTCATCTGGTTCGCGCCCGGCTGAGCCGCTTCGGCGCCCTTGGTGCTCGCGCCACCAGCCGTCTGCGGCGTAGTCGTCGTGCCGGCCTTCTGGGCGTCACCCTTGCGCGGCTTCTGGCCGACCGCCGCCATCGAGCCGACTTTGGTGGGCTCTTTGACTGGCTCGTCGGCTGCGGTCGCGCTCTTCTTGTCGCTAGAGGCCTTTTCGGAGCCGGTCGCGCCGCTCGGCGCATAGGTTTCCTGAGAGTTGGCGAGGCTGGCGAAGCAGACCAGGCCGACGCCAACTGCCATCGCTGTCAGCTGCTTAACTGAACTGAGTTGTTTTTTCATAAATATTGTCACTGAGGTTTGTTCGTGCCGGAAATCTCCGACACCTAGAATTCGCACCCTCGCAGGAGCTTGGACGTGCAATCCTGTTGCCGCGCCGCGCGCGTGGCGCGAACCGTCTGAGACACTACAGGCTGGAGCCGGCTAACCAGAAGCTCGTGCCGCCCTGTACGAACTCTCCACCCGTCCAGCGACATCGCGGTAGCCGTAATCGATTTCGTAGATCTGCTTCATGCAATCGATCGACCGGTGGGCGTCGCCCATCTGCTCGAAAACCAACCCGAGATTGTAGACGATCTCCTTCTTCATCCGATCCATGGACAGGATCTCGCGCGCGGCTTCCTCGAGCTGTTTCGCGGCAAGGTCGAGCATCCCGAGCTCGCGATAACACCTGCCCAGCAGGTTCATCGCCTTTAGGCGGGCATTCGGGTTCTGGCGGGCACGCTGCAGCTCGGGCAATGCGTCACGGAACCGCCCCGCATTCAACAGGTGCTCGCCGAGTTCAAAGCGTAACTGCAGGTCGGTCGGATTGCGCTCGGAACGCCTGCGGGCGTCATCGATCAGGATTTCAGCGCGTTTTTTCCGCGCGTCTTCCAAGGCGGCGTGGCGCTCGGCGTATGCCGGATCGTCCGGACCGTGCTGCGTCAGGAACTCCTCGTGCGCAGCGATCTCCTGGTCGAATCGCCGCATCCCGAGATCCGACACCTTGCGCACCAGCCCTGCGTCGCCGCCGTTCGTCAGGTCGGCGGCATACTGGAACCAGGCGATCGCGCTTTCGAAATCCTCCTTTTGCTCGTAAAGCGATCCCAGCCGGCTGGCGCAGTCGACACTTTGCGGCTCGGCCTGGTGGCGCTCGTACGTCTCCGCGATCTGCTGGTCGAGCGACTCGCCGGTGAGCGCCATGCGGTTCTGCTGCTCGAGGGAAACAGCCAGGTCCTTGTCCTTGATGAGATCACGGTAACTCTCCGCTTCCGTCCAGCCGCCAGTCTTCATCGAAGCTCTCGCCGAGGCGTCTTTGCCCAGCCGTAGCGCATCCGCGTCGAGCGGATCGGCAGCGGTGATGCGGTTGTAAACATCCACCTCTGCGTCCGCATTGCCCATGTCGCGATACAACCGCGCGAGTTCGTGCAGCAGCTTCGTATCCGCGGGCTTCTCCTCGAGCAGAGTCTGCAATGCCAGGACGCCGATCTCCGGCCAGCCGGCCGCGACGGCCGCCTCCTTCAGTGCGAGATTCGCCTGCCGGTTGTACGGCTCGTCTTCGAGCACCTTCTCGATCAACTCCAGCGCGCGCTTTGGATCCTTCTTCAGCTCGCGTTGCGCCTTCATCACGCCGACTGAAGCCGTCGACAGCTTGAAAAAGGGCTTCTTCTCGGCCCTCATCTTCATCAGTTCGGCGCGGCGGAGAAGTTGCCGGCCGGCGAGAAACTCCGGCTCCTGTTTCAGCACAGCCTGCAGGAGGGAGATGGCATAGCCGAAGTTCCGCAACTCCACGGCCGCGACTGCTTTCAACCAGTGGCTCCGCTGCGTTTCGTCCAGCTCCTTCTCGGCGCGTACAGCCATCGCTTACTCGTAAACTGTCTCACCCCGCAGCGACGATCAGTTTCTGTCGCCGGCCAGCAAAACAAAAGAGGCAACAATTCCCATTGTTGCCTCTCCAGAAATGATGTTGTGAATGAGGTCAGCGCCCGCTGATTCGAATCGAGGGGTCGAGTGCAATGCCGCTGACACCGAAGCCGCCGTTGATCGTCTGCAGCTCACGCTGCGTAAAGATGCGAACATTGAACGCGCTGTCCGTGCCGATCGATCTCCGCCGCACCCGCTGCGGAATGTTCGATCCCGTCAGTCTCACATACCGCTCCTCGGAATCGACGATCAACCCGCCGGCTGTCTGGCGCTCCCCTGACTGCGCGCGCTCCGCCGGCTGTACGCGTTCCCGTGACTGCCCGCGCCGTTGCTTTTCCCGCGGCTCCGCACCAGCGCTCATCACCATTGCGCCAGTGAGAACGAGCACAGCCACAGTCGTCTTCCCGATGATCGATGTCGTCACGTCGAAAAATTGCCTCTTGGCGAGCATTATGCAACAGTTGCGGGCCGCGATTTCCACCGATCACAGCAGGTCCAGCTGCGGCTTTTCCGCCGTCGGCATTGTCGTCTTAGGCCGCCGCTTGCCCTCTGCGCGACCAGCTGTCGCGGTGCCGTTCGGGTTCTCCAGATGCAGAAGGATGTCCTTAGCGCGGTCAAGAACCGGTTTCGGCAATCCAGCGAGCCGCGCGACCTGGATGCCGTAACTGCGATCGGCGCCTCCCGGCACGATCGTGCGCAGGAAGATGATCTGCTCGTTCCACTCGCGCACGGCGACGTTGTAGTTCGCAACGCCGCTGCGTTCCTGCGCCAGCTTCGTCAACTCGTGGTAGTGACTCGCAAACAGCGTGCGCGCCCTGATCTGGTCGTGCAGGAACTCGGCCACGCTCCAGGCGATTGACAGGCCATCGAACGTCGAGGTCCCCCGCCCGATCTCATCCAGGATCACGAGGCTGCGCTCGGTCGCATTGTTCACGATGTTCGCGGTCTCGTTCATCTCCACCATGAAGGTCGATTGACCGCGCGAGAGATCGTCGTTCGCGCCGACGCGAGTGAAAATGCGATCTACCAGGCCGATCTCCGCGCTCGCCGCGGGCACGAAGCTCCCGATCTGCGCCATCAACACGATCAGCGCGACCTGGCGGATGTAGGTTGATTTGCCGGCCATGTTCGGGCCGGTGATGAGCGCGAGCCGCACCTGATCGCCGTCGAGCACGGTGTCGTTGGGCACAAATTTCTCCTCCACCAGATTCTGGTCGAGCACCGGATGCCGGCCGTCCTTGATCACCAGCCGCAGCGAGTCGTCGAGCTGCGGACGCGAGTAGTTAAACAGCCGCGCAGTCTCGGCCAGCCCACAGATCGCATCGAGCGTCGCAATCGCCGACGCGGTCTGCTGGATCGCGCTCAGATGCTCGAGCGTCTCGTCCCGCACTGTTTGAAAGAGCTGATACTCCAGCTGTCGCGCCCGCTCGTCCGCGCCGAGGATTTGCGCCTCGATCTCCTTCAGCTCCGGCGTGACGAAGCGCTCGCCGCCCACCGTCGTCTGTTTGCGCGTGTAGTGCGGCGGCACCTGCCCGAGGTTCGATTTCGTGATCTCGATGAAGTAGCCGAAGACCGAGTTGAAGCGCACTTTGAGCGACTTGATCCCGGTCGCAGCGATCTCCCGTTCCTGCAGTTCGCCGATCCAGTTCTTGCCTTCGCGAGACGCGCGCCGCAGTTCGTCCAGGCTAGCGTCGTAGCCGTCGTTGAACATGCCGCCGTCCTTGAGCGTAAATGGAGGGTCTTCGACG
>DATHXZ010000510.1:0-15014 GCA_035459405.1 Chthoniobacterales bacterium | reverse complement strand
GCGGCTTTGGGGACATCGAGGTGAACGTGACGGGCGGCTACGATCCGACGAGCACATCGAAAGATTCGCAGCTGATTCAGGCGCAGATCGCGGCGCTCAAGCGCAGCGGCATCGATCCGCTGCTGTGGCCGCGAAATGCGGGCTCGTATCCAGGGTACATCTTCACCGGCGAGCCGCTGAAGCTTCCCGCCGGGCACTTCGGGCTCGGTCACGGCAGCGGTGCGCATGCGCCGGATGAGTATTACCTGATAGAATCGACCAATCCGAAAATTCAGGGATACGACGGCGCGGTGATGTCGTTCGTCGCGTATCTCTATGAACTCGGGAAGTAAGCACCGGGCGCGAGATTGATCACCGCCGCGGAATCAAGGTCGCTGGCCGGAATGGATGACGCGTCAAGCCGCTCGCCTTCCGCTTCGCGCAGTTGTCGTTCACCGTCGCGAGGCGACCATTTGCATCGTGAATTGCGAGCATTGGATCAGCCACCAACGTTCGCGCTGACACTGCTCTGGTGCGCGGACGTGATACTGGGACTGGCGTCGGTCCGATCGAAGTATATCGTCTTCCATGACAAAGCGTCTCGGCCGGCAACTTCTCGGCGTCGTCCTCGCCGGGTGCGCAATTTTCGCCGCCGGCTGCGCGAGCACCGATCGCACGATGGTCGGACGCGCGCGTCCGGCGATTGATCCCGCGGCTGTTCGCGTCTACGAGCGCGAACCGCGGCGGTTCGAATCGATCGCGATTATCGAAGGCAAAACGATCAATGAGCTGCGGATCAAGGCTGCTGCGGTCGGGGCAAATGGATTGCTCTCGCGCGGCGTCATTTCGAAGCCGGGGCCGGTGATCGGGTTCGGCATCGGCACGTCGAGTCTTAGCGTTGGGCGGCGCAGTGCGGTCGGCGTTGGCACCGGCGTCTCGTTCGCGACGCCGTTGCGCGGCGGCGAAGTGCTGCAAGCCGACGCCATCTACGTGCCGTAGCTGCGGCCGACCAGGACGTATCGGTGCTTTGTGCGAAGCACCGGCTTGGTCTGGCGCGCTGGCGTTTGCCACAAACGCCTCTACATCGCAGAAGCGTAATCAGAATATATTCTTCAGCCTTCACTCGGCTGGCAAACTGATGTCAGTTTTCGGTGGCTGATGCTGTTCGTGGCGGTGGAATGGGCGAGGCGCTTCGGGTTCGGCGACCGAAGCGGCGCGCACTCGCCCGATCAGTATTACCTGATCGAATCGACCAACCCGAAGATCGCCGGATACGACGGCGCGGTGATGTCGTTCGTCGAGTATCTCTACGAGCTCGGGCAGTAGAAGGGCGCCGCAGGACCTAACGAACGCCAGGTTGTGGAGACGCCCACCCTTCCTAGGGTGAGGCTACAGCTCGTGCACCCCATAACGGCCGATTCGAAGGTGGAAAGTGCCAGTGCAACTACGCGTCGCTTGATCTGCGTGAATAGCGAACAGCGCGTGCTGGTTGCCTCCGGTTATGGCGTGCGGACAACTGGGGGTGGATTGTTTGCCTACAATGGCGAGAAGCTCGAAGAGGTAGACCGCCTTACCACAAGTGGGTTGTTCGCAACCGATACTCAGCTGGTTCGGCTGCTCTATGTGCCGCACAATCTCGACGGGTGTAGTGAGTTGCTCGTCTATGACCGTGTTGGCGTGGTCTGCTACTACCGACTCGACGGCGTTTCCGGCGTGCATGATGTCGCGTGTGAGGAGGAGCGATTCGTGGTCGTATCGACTGGCACGAATGAGATCATCTGGCTCTCGCGGGGCGGTGAACGCGCCCGCACGTGGCGGGCACCAGGGGCGGACGATTCATGGCATCTGAATAGTCTTCTCCTCACGGGCGGCCGCACGCTCGTGAGTGCCTTCGGACGTTTCGAACGCACTCGTGAATGGAACGTCGCGGCGCGGGGCGCTGGCCTCGTCTTCGACATCGACGCGGGCGTGCCGGTGCTGGAAGGGTTGCATTGCCCGCATAATCCCCGGGTTTTCGAAGGCGGGTGGTTGATTTGCAACTCAAAGCGTGGCGAACTGCTTCATCTTAGCTCCAGCGGCACAGAGGTGCTGCGACGGCTGCAACTCGCCAGTTGGCCGCGCGTTCTCGCGGTGACCGAGAATTTCATTTTCGTCGGCGAAAGCGCGAACCGAAAAGCCGTGGGAGAATCTGGCCGAGCTGCGATCGCGGTGATCGACCGTGTCAGCTGGGAAGTAGTCGACCGCATAGCGTTGCCGTGCGAGGAAGTATACGATCTTGTTCTCGTTAGGCCGGAGCTGGTGGAGGGAGTGCGCCGAGGATTTTCGACCAATCCGCTCCGCGTTCAGGAACAGGATCAGTATGCGTTGTTCCGCGAAGCTGGCGTGGAGCCGGTACGGATCTGGGCCACCGGGGATCGACTGCCAGCTGACGCTTGCCGGGTGACAATTGCGGCCGAGATCCCGGCGACGATGATGACGGGCGCGGAGATCGAGGTGCCGCGTGGATTGAAAACACTGGCAGTGCCGCCTTCGTCAGTGCGCCGCCCTATCCGATTCACGCCTCCTACAGGTGGGTCGATCGTGAAATGCAGCTGAGCCTTGCAGGCGTCGAGGGCCAGCGCACGATCTTGCCGCGCACTCTTCTGCCGCACCAGCCGCAGCAGATCTCGATCACGGTCTAGGCGCCGCCCACGCCCGGGCCTTATCTGCTTTCCCTCACGCTCGTGCAGGAGCACGTCGCGTGGTTCGACGATCTCGCTGCCGAGAACGCATGTCGTGCCGTGGTAAACGTTGTCGCCGCCGAAGCTCGGAAGGGCGGCTAAAGTGACGCGCTAGCTTAGCAGCTTTGCGTTCAGCTTGATCTCGGTGCCCGTGAGAGCCTTTGAAACCGGGCAGCCGACTTTTGTCTTCTCGGCTTGCTCGTTAAACGTTGCCTCGTCGATCCCCGGAACTTCGGCTTCGGTGTTGAGCTCGATCGTGGTGATCCTCGGGCCGCCTTCCACCATCTCCAGCTTCACGTTTGCCGTCGTGTCGACGCGGCGACCGGGGTGGCCAGCCTTTTCGAGATTCGCTGAGAGCGCCATCGAGAAACAGCCGGCGAGCGCGGCGCCGATCAGTTCTTCCGGGTTCGTGCCGGTGCCCTCTTCGAAGCGTGACTTGAACGAATACGGGCCGTTGTACGCGCCACTTCCGAGCTCCATCGAGCCTTTCCCTTCTTTCAGTGTGCCTTCCCAATTCGCGGTTCCTTTGCGTGCTGACATGATCGTAAATCTCCTAATTGGTTGATGCTTCGCAGTTCCGTAGCCGCGAGTTCAGAAGTGCGCAACTCGTCAGCGATTGGCGCTCCGCCGCCCGGCTAAGCAGCTTCGCCGACTTTTTCGATCGTGCGGTTCAGCCGGTCGAAGTCGATCGGCTTAACGAGATGAGCCAGGAAGCCCGCGTCCTTCGTCCGCGCGAGGTCTTCGTTCATGCCGTAGCCGCTGAGAGCGATGCCGCGCAGTCCGTAATCGCGCGTGAGTTGCACCATCAGCTCGACGCCGTTGCCATCGGGCAAGCCGATGTCGCTGATGACGAGGTCGTATTGACCGGCAGCGGCTAGCGCGAGCGCCACTTCGACGCTGCTCGCGCTGTCCACGGCGTGACCCTGTTTGCGGAGGAGCCGGCCGAGCACTTCGCGCGTGGGTTGATGATCTTCGACAACGAGCAGGTGGTATCTGCGTCGCGACTCAGATCGATCGGGTGCGGATGAAATTGCCGCCGTGACCGAGCTGTCGGTCGGCAGTTCTACGGTAAACATCGCGCCTTTGCCGGGGCCTTCGCTGCGCGCCTGGATCGTCCCGCCGTGCAGCTCCACGACCGTCTTCGCGATGGACATTCCCAAGCCCAGCCCGCTCGTCGCTCCTGCCGAGAGGCGATCCGCCTGCGCGAACGGCTCGAAGATCGAGGGCAGGAAAGCGGGATCGATTCCCATGCCGTTGTCGGAGACTTCGATGCGTATCCGATCGTCCGCAGAGTTTGTCGTGCGGACGACGACTTCGCCGGCTGCGGGCGTGAACTTGATCGCGTTCTTCAACATGTGCCAAAGCACCTGATGCAGCCGGGCCGCATCGCCGGTGGAGATGTGATCGCGCGCTTCAAGCTTCAGCTCGACGGCGACGCCTTTGGCGCGGGCATCGCTGCGCACCATCTGGTCGCTGTGGTTGATGAGCGCGTGAATGTCGGCCGCCGTGCGATGAAGCTCGAGATTGCCGCGCGTGATCCTGGTGAGATCGAGCAGGTCGTCGATCAAACGCGCCTCGAGCTCGATATTGTGGCGCATCATCGCGAGTTGTTCGCGCTGCTCCGGGTCGAGAGTTGTATCGCCCTCCATCATGGCGGCAGACATCAGCACCGGTGTGAGCGGCGTCCGTAGTTCGTGGGAAAGCGCCGCGAGGAAGTCATCCTTCGCGCGGCTCGCCTGCCGCAGCTCTTCGTTCACCTGGCTCAGCTCGGCGGTGCGATTGGCGACGCGCTGCTCGAGCTCGGCATTCATTTGCCGGACGTGCTCTTCGGCTTGTTTACGCTCCGTGTCGGAGCGGAATAGGAGACGCGCTGTCCACCAGACGGTCGCGAGGAAGAGGACGATGAACCCCGTTGCGAAGAGCCCGACGCCGATACGTGTGGAGTACCAGCCGGCGTTCTCGCCGCCAATGCGCAGCGCGCCCAGGAGGATGGGCAGCAGCAAGCCGAGCGGAAGCAGCAGCCGCGCGAGGAATCCGCCGGTAGTGTCGCTCGTAACAAAAGCCATCGCGCCGCGATCGGCGCGGGCAAGGAGGATCCCCCGCGGCTAGCGAGAGAAATGCAATCGACCCGGGAAACGACATCGGCACAAATTCCGGCGTCTTGTAGTAAACGAAGAGCCCGTAGCAATAGGCGAAGAGCGCCAGCGCTGCGATCACAGCGACGATGGTTGCGAGGAATTCGGTAGGCCGGCGGCCTCGCTTTGTTTCGAAGTCCAGCAGCAGCAACGCGGCACCGGCAAGCACGTCACTGATTGCGGCGCGCAGCGCCATTCGGCTCGGCGGCTCACTCCGGTCGTGTAGCTGCGCCGCGAAGAGCCATTGGTCGATCGGCAATCTCCAGTGCGTGGCGAGTGCGAATAGCTTCGCCGCACCGATCATCGCCACAGCGACGGCGAGGAGCTGGCCGAAGTGTTTGCGATATCGGCCCGCGTGATCATCGCGCAACAGGGCGAGCGAAATGCCGGCCGCGACCAGGCAGCAGGCACTCACGGGGTTCATCGACACAAAGCCGGTGACAAAGCGTCTCAGCACTGGGAGACCGAACGCCCATCCCGCCAGCACGATTGTGCCGATGAGGATGGACACGCCGCTCGCAACAAGCGATCCCATGCGCGAAGCACGCAGCGTATTTTGCTGGCCTAACATCGCCGACCGACAGGCTCTCTCCTGCGTGAGGTAACGCGCAGCCGAGTCATCGCACCGTATTCGGTGCCAGGCGCCGGAGTCAATCTCCGTCTCGGGTTCGCCCGCGCCCATGCTGGCGCGCCAACCGCTACTCACGGCGCCGCCCGTCCTCCACCTCTGACTAGCCCTGTTTTCGTTCGAACTCGGTGAGGTAACCGACGAAGGCGCGGCGGTGCTCCTGCTCGTCGCCAAGCAGAGTGACCGCGAGGTCCTGCGTCACCGGGTCGTCTTCGTTGCAAAGCTTGATGATCCGCTCGTAGCCCTCGATCGCTGAATCTTCGGCCGCGATGACGCCTTTGATCACCGTGATCAGATCGGTCGAATCCTGCGGTGGCTGCATGTACTGCTGTTGGCGCGGCAACTCCAGCGAGCCGGGAACGCGGCCGCCGAGCACTTTGATGCGCTTGGCCAGCATCTGCGCGTGGCCGAGCTCTTCCTGGATGTCGGCCGCGAGCGATTTCTTGATCTCCTCCGCACGGACGCCGTCGAGATCGACGGAATTCGCGAGATAATTCTGCACTGTCTCAAGTTCGCCCGCGTAGGCGCGTTTCAGTTCACCGACGATTTGTTCACGTTTGTCGTTGTCCATGGGCAAATATGTTCGTAGCGCGGCCGTCTGATGGATTGCAGGAGTATGCCAGCGCGCCAGCTGGACCGACTGTGGCGCTGAGGTGGTGGAGGTAAGGGGATTCGAACCCCTGGCCTCTTCATTGCGAACGAAGCGCTCTACCAACTGAGCTATACCCCCGCGGCTGCGAGGGCGCATGATAGCCCCGCAGAATCACTTTTCAACATCGACAGTCGGAACCGTGCGCGCCGCTCGGTGTCGCAGTCAGAAGACGCGCGACGTTACTCTAGCTTGTAAACTTCGACCAAACCGACGCCTGAACTCTCGCTTTTTCCTCGGACGATCGCGGTGTAGTTCCCGGGCGATAGTGATCGGAGGATGGCCGATTCTCGATTGTCGCTTGGCTGAAGACCGGTAGCCGCGATTTCCGATTGTTGCGTCTGCCTCCAATCGTCGTTTGCTGCGATCGACGAGCCGTTGCCGTCGAGCAGCTCTAAAGTCGGATCTTGCAACGCGTTCGTGATTCCGGCGGCAACTAGCGAGGGCCCGATCGCACGTATCAGCACCTGGCCCGTGCTGCCGGCTGAACCGCCAACGATGACACCGCCGATTAATGCATTTTGCTGTGTCTGCACCACTGCCCGTGTGCTGATGTTTAGAAGCCGTGACGCAGCGGCTTGATTCACGTCGTAGGCTTCGACGAGAGCGACACCGCTGTCGTTGTTTACGCCACGCACAACGGCAGTGTAATTGCCCGGCCCCAGCGTGCGGACGATGGCCGACTCTGCGTCATGCGACGGCGGTATCCCGGTTTCCTCAATTTCTGGGCGCTGGCTGTCTTTCCAATTGTCATTCGACGCGATCGAGCTGGTGCCTCGGAACAATTCCAGCGTCGGATTCTGCAATGCACCCTGCACTCCGTTGTCGCCGAGCGACGGCCCGATCGCTCGCAGTAGCACCCGCTTCTGATCTGTGCCGCCAATGATGAATCCGCCGATCAGCACGTTATCTCCCTGCTGCACTTGCGCCCGTGTGGAGATGTTCAGCAGCTGTGTCGAGCCGGTCGTCACCGCGCCGGTGTGACGCTCTGCCAGGGTCTGGCTCGGCCCTGGCTCGGCGGAATAGCCGACAGCCCAACAATCGACCCCTGATAGGCAACTAACGCTGCTCAAAATGTTCAGCTGCTTGCCGCTGACATCTGCCGACGGCACGATCGTCCACGAGGTACCATCCCAATGCTCGGTAAGGGTCCGGGCGGGCCTGTTCGTCGCATGGTATCCCACAGCCCAACAGTCGCTCGTCGACGTGCAGCTCACTCCATTCAGAAGATTCCCGCGACTGAGGTTCGGCGACGGTACGGCTGACCAGGCGCTGCCATTCCATCGTAGTACAAGCGTCCGGCTGAACTCCGGTTCGGCTTCGTAATTGATGCCAACGGCCCAGCAGTCTGCCGCAGAGACACAGGTGACGGAGCTCAGCTCAGCGTTACGTGCGGAGCCCGGAGGGCCCGCACTAGGTGACGGAACGAACGACCAGGTCGCACCGTCCCAATGGAGCGTCAGCGACTGGATCGAGAGCAGAAATGATTTGCCCCAGCCGACCGCCCAACAATCCGATGCCGAAGTGCATGTCACTGAGTTCAACACGCTAAGCACGGTGACGGCAGCGGGGTTGTCGTTGTCACGGTAGTTCGGCGACTCGACAATCGACCAGGAGTTGCCATCCCAACGCTCGATCAACGTCGAGAACCCTCCGGAGGAGACGGCACTATCGTCGATATAAAATCCGACCGCCCAGCAGTCCGTGCTAGACGTGCAGGTGACCTCTCGCAGGATGTTGCCGCGGGTCCCTTTGTTCGGTGAAGTGACGACGGACCAAACCGAACCATTCCACCTCATGATCAGTGTCTGCGCCGGCGTTCCGTCGCTGGAAATCCCAACCGCCCAGCAGTCCGTGCTCGACGTGCACGCCACGCCGAATAGCTGGTTCGAGCGGGTGGGGCTCGTGTTCGGTGAAGGGACGACGGTCCAAGTCGTTCCGTCCCAACGCTCGATAAGCGCTTGGAACCTATTGCTACCGACGGCGTAGGAACCGACTGCCCAGCAATCGGTCGCGGACAAGCACGTGACATTGTCGAGCCTGTTGTCGGTTGTGGAGATGACGTTCGGGGTGCTCGCAAGCGACCACCCAGCGAGCGCTTCGTTTGGCGCGAACGTCATCGCGAAAGCGCAGAGGATCGCCCCGAGCGGTACCGGTAGACCTGCATTACGGAGATGGGCCACCCGCTGGTGTCGCATCGCGCAGTCGGGTCTGCGGTTGTTTCTGGCACTTAGGCGGGCAATGCCGCCGCAATTGATTCGCGCTGAACGAATCCAGAAGCCGTAAAGTTTTCGACAACACGACCGAACAAAGAGCCGATCGCAAATCACGTCCGCAGGCAGGTGCTGCTGTCACTCCAGCACGCGGTTGCTGGCGAGATTACGCCGCTGATGCGGTATGTCGCCGACTTTCCGCATCCCGAAACAGCACGATCCACAGGTCACAGTCGAGTTCGTGCGCTGCGATCGGTTTCTTCATGCGGCAATACCCTTGCTGGTCGCGCTCCGCGGCTTCTTAATTTCCGCTGGCCGGCGATTTGCTCTACTGCCGCGGAAATGCTGCTGCGCGTGCCACGACTGAAGCCGCTGATCCGGCGGAAGCATCACTGCACCGCGAACCACGCGCGGGTCCAGCCTCGTTGTGGAGCGCCTTCCGGACGGCAGCGTCTGGCGTGACGTCGTAGACGTGTTCGAGATCACAGGCCACCCGCAAACTGACTGTTGCTACGGCTGGGTCGAGCTGATCGGCGGTCGTTGCGTATGGACCACGCGCCTGAAAGTACCTCCGGTCAAATCCGCGCAGACTGCCGTGCGCGCCGTGCTCATGCGCCGCGCCCGCGACTCGGCTTGCCCCGCAGAGTAGGTCTCCGTCGATCGCGCACCGAAACCAGTGACTCACGTTCGCGGTGGACGCCTACGGCGGTCGCATGCACCATCCGACTTGGACGAGCATGCGACTTTGTTCTCTCTGTCGAATCATCACCCTCGCGGCACTTTTATGTTCCGGCGCGAGCGCGACTGCGGCTGAAATGATTTTCGAGAGCAAACCGACGCGCACCTATCTGCTGGAGCTCTTCACCTCGGAAGGCTGCAGCAGTTGCCCGCCGGCCGAGGCATGGCTGAACAACTTGAAAAATGAGCCGGGGCTCTGGCGGGAGTTCGTGCCGATCGCGTTCCATGTTGATTACTGGGATCGGCTCGGCTGGCGCGATCCGTTCGCGTCGAAGGCGTGGACAGCGCGCCAGTATCAATACTCCGCGCAATGGAAGAGCGGCAGCGTCTACACACCGGGTTTCGTGCTGAACGGGCGCGAGCTACGCGACCGCCGCGTGCCTCCTCGTGCAACGGAAACACCAGGTGTGCTGAAGTGCATCGTGTCTGACGCGGGTGAGATAGCCGCCGAATTCAAGCGTCCGAGCGGCGATTCGTCGCCGGTGGAATTGCACGTCGCGCGGCTCGGATTCGATTTGAGCACGAATGTGAAAGCCGGTGAAAACAGCGGACGCAAACTGCGGCACGATTTCGTGGTGCTGTCGCTTGAGCGTGCCTCGATGCAGTCCGGCAAAGCGCAAATCAAAGTGCCATCAGGTACAGCGAGCACGCGCACCGCTATTGCCGCATGGATCACCGCGCCGGGCGAGCTCGAGCCGATCCAGGCGACTGGCGGCTGGTTGCGATAGCCGACGCAGCCGCGCAAACACATGCCGATCGTTTGCGAACGGTTCGAGCGCGTGTTCCCACCCGCGTCACGAGCGTCAGAGCGCGTTGCAATCGCTCCGCGTCGGGAGGTGATGCGGTGAGAAGCGCGGGCGGACGCCGCTGCTTAGGTCTGCGCCAGAAAACGCTGAACCTCCGCGTCGGAATAGAGCTTCTTCCGCAGCGCCTTGCAGCTTCGCAGAAGCCCTCGCTGCGCTAATCGGCTAAGGCTGCGCGTCCAGATGCCAAGCAGAAGCGTCAGTTCAGCTGCTGTGTATGCCAACGTCCGCCTCGCCACGGCTGTGCTCCGAGTTTGCTCGTTCTGATTCCGCATGGTTGTAAGAAGTTGTCTCGGTGGGCAGAGCGGCGCTCGTGTCGCGTACGCGGAATCCCCCCGTTTTATCCCCCTGCGGTTGTCGTTTCAGTCCAGTCGTGCCCGGACGAGTCCGTCAGACGAGCGGGCCGGCGGACGTGGTAAAACTAAGGATTGTCCGCTGCTGTCCGGATGAGTCGTGACGAGGCAGGATCAGGCCAGAATCCGCAAAAAATCTTTGCGAACGAAGCGCTCTACCAACTGAGCTATACCCCCGAGAACTGCGAGGGCGTCATCGTAGCCGGGGCGCGGCAGATTTCAACATCAACCGCGATCGGCCGGGCTGCGGTGCGCCCGCACGGCGGTGACACATGCAAACGTAGTTCATTCGGCTGGCTCCGCGAAGTTCGACACGGGAGCTGGATGTCGATGTAGCGCTGGCCGCTGCCGCTCACGGCGGCGGCTAGTTGGATGCGAGGCCCGCCTCAACCGCGAAGCGCACGAGGCCGGCTACGTTTCGGACCCCGGTCTTCTTCATTAAGTTCCCGCGATGCGTCTCGACAGTCGGAACACTAATGAACAGCTGCGTCGCTATCTCTTTCGTCGTGAAACCGCGAGCGATCAGCTTCAGTATCTCTCGTTCGCGTCCAGTTAGCCCAAGCGCGAGATCCGCACGTTGCGTCACTCGCGAGCGACGGGGCTCGCCTCCCGAACTGAAGTATCGCTGACCGCGGCTGACGCGGTCGACAGCCAGCATGAAGTCGTCCCATGTACTCGTTTTTTCGACAAACCCGTCGGCGCCGCATGTTGTCGCTTCGCCGATCCAGTCTTCCGCTGGAAACGCTGTGCAAAGGAGTATGCGCGTCCGTGGCGAAGCACGTTTGATGTCTGGCACCGCGGCCACTCCACTGCGGTCAGGCAAGTTGATGTCGAGCACGAGAAGGTCGGGCTTATGCGCCTTGCAGGCATTCGTCGCGCCTGCAGCAGTGCCTGCGTCAGCTACTACGCGATAGGTTCCGCTATGCCTTGCAAGCTGGCGGCAGACCAGTTCACGGAAGAACGTGTGGTCGTCGACCACGGCGATCCGAAACTGCTCGTTGACGTGAGCGGAAGATTTCGGCTCTGCCCGAGGCGCTAAACTCATGGTTTTCCATGATGTCGCAGAGAGACGTCCTCGCGCAAGGACGATGATCGGCGGAACTGCAATTGCCGGGCAATCGCGACGCAGGTGTTTGAGACAGAGGATCTATTGTGCAGGAGGCAATCCATATTCCACCCGGGCGAACTAAAGCGAAATAACATCCGGGTTTCCCATAAGTAGACGAATAGGCGTAAGGCATTCAGCATGGCGCCAATCCTAATTGACTATGACGTGTCCAAAAATGAAACGCCTACTGTGTCTCCTCATCATCGCCTTTTCATGCTTGCCGGCAGCAGCGATCACGCTCGAGGAGCGAAATAACTGCTGTGCTCCGTATCTGTGTGGGCCCTCCCGCGATTTTGCTCGAATAATCATCAAGGTACGCGGTGAAAACATGACGCCGAATGCGACGATCTACGTCTTTCACCCAATTCAGAATGGCTACGGTGGTGTGCCGGCGACCGTTGGCCCAGATGGCAATCTCGATTGGGTCATTTACGACAATGTTGCGTGGGCAAATGGCCTCCACGGTTACGTCTATGACTTCTATGTCCAGAAGATTGATACCGGAGAAGTCATCCCAACAATCACGGCCACCAACGTGGTCGGCGAGCTTTATGATGGTTGCGCGAATCGACCTCCGAACAAGGACCTCGGAACCTTTACGGCCGAGGCATGGTTGACGCCGCCACCATCTACCGGCCCTACGCCAACACCCGCCGCAAACGTTGCGCAATCTGATAAAAAGGAAGGAGGCGACCAGTGCGCAAACAACGTGGGAATGGCCCGGTATGCCGTTCATTCCAAAGAGGTCAGCTTGAACGTGCAGGATACGCCCGTCAGCTATTCGCCGCCTCGCGGCCCGGCAATCGACTTCACTGTCACCTACAACCAGCGTGAGAATCAGCAGCCAGCAAGTCTGGCCTACTCCAATTTCGGGCCAAAATGGACGTTCAACTGGCTCTCCTACGTTACCGATGATCCTCTCACGCAACTCGCGCAGACCGGCGTTTATTTGCCCGGCGGCGGTGCGGAAGTTTACACGTATAACTCGACTTCGCAGACGTTCTCAGTGAACCCGCAGAGCCAAGCGAGACTCGTCAAAACGGGTGCGGCGAGTTACGAGCGCCGGTTTCCGGACGGGTCAAAACAAATCTATGCGCTCAGCGATGGAGCGGCGGTCTATCCACGACGGATTTTCATGACGCAGTGGATCGACCGTAGCGGCAATGCAGCCACGATTGGCTATGACTCGAGTTTCCGCGTCACGACGATCACTGATGCGCTGAACCAAGTAACGAACGTCTGGTATGAACTGCCAGACGATCCGCTGAAAATCACGAAAGTGACTGATCCGTTCAATCGCTTTGCCACGTTCGAATACGCCTCGGGCAAGTTGACGAAGATCATCGATCCCGTCGGTATTCAGTCGCAATTCGGATATGCGCCCGAAACGGACACCATCAACTCTCTGACCACGCCGTATGGAACAACAACGTTCGCTAGCGGTTCCACGGGCACGAACCGGTGGATTAACATCACGGATCCACTTGGGGGCCAGGAACGCATCGAGTATCGCGACGATGCGCCCGGGATTGGCACCACCGATCCGGCAGGTGCGCCAGCGGGATTCCTCGATGGGCAGCTTCAGGCATATAACACCTTCTACTGGAGCAAGAAAGCACTGAGCACCCATCCACCAGTGAATGGCGTATATGACTATACCAAAGCCAAGATCACACACTGGCTTCTCAATCCGAATGGCACTGCCAGTGGCATCCCGGCCAGCGAAAAGATGCCGCTGGAGAATCGCCTTTGGTACAGCTACGCCGGCCAGCCGGACCCGAGGGGCGCGGGCACAACAGACCGGCCGGCACAGATCGCACGTCGATTAGAGGATGGAACAACCGAGCGATCGCAGTTCGAGTACAACGCGCTCGGACATGTCACAATGGCGACCGACGCTGTCGGGCGGGTCACGAGTTCGGTGTACGCGACGAACAACGTTGATCTGGTTGCGGTCTTTCAGCGAAATCCTCAAGGGGCGAGTACCGACCCGAGCGGTGCGCCTGCAGACAAGATCGCGTCGTACACCTACAACGCTCGCCACCTGCCGCTGACGGCTACCGACGCAGCCGGACAAACGACGACCTTCACCTACAATGCCTACGGCCAGCTCGAGACTATGACGAACGCAAAAAACGAACTCACAACGTACGCGTACGGTGGGACGGTGCCGGAGGGATATCTGCGCTCGATCACGAGCCCACCCCTTGATGGAACGTCGGCTGTCACGAGCTTCAGCTACGACAGCGCGCGTCGGGTACGCACGTTCACAGACGCGGAGAATTACACCCTGACATTCGACTACGACAATCTCGACCGGCAGACCAAAATCACTTTCCCGGATGCGACGTTTCAGGAGTTCAAGTACACCGACAACATCACGGGACAGATGGAGCTTGATCTCACCGGCAGCCGTGACCGGCGCGGACGGTGGACTTACCGAAACTACAACGAAAATCGGCAAATGATTTCAATCACCGATCCGCTGAACCAGACCACCCTGTTCGGCTGGTGCACTTGTGGATCGCTGGAGAGTATCACCGACGCGAAGAACCAAACAACGACATTTTACCGCGATATTCAGGGGCGTGTGCACCAGAAGGTTTTCGCCGACAACACGACGATAAATTATCTTTACGCCGGCCAGAGCGCGGCAAACACCGCCGGTGCAACCAGCCGGCTTAAGGCGTCTACCGACGCGAAGAGCCAGCAAACGAATTATTTATATTTCAAAGATGGTGCGCTGAAACAGATCAGCTACACGAACTCTGCGGGGCAGGCGCTGTATCCGCCTACACCGACCGTTGCCTTCACATACGACATAAATCATCCTCGAAAGACGACGATGGTCGATGGAACAGGAACGACGACCTACGGCTATCATCCAATCGCGAATCCGCCGGCGCTGGGCGCCGGGCGACAGGCATCGGTGGACGGGCCGCTGGCAAACGACACGATCGCATTGGCGTACGACGAGTTGGGACGAGACCTGAGCACCTCGGTCACCGGCGTCGCTGCCAGCCAGAGCTACGATGCGCTCGGCCGCATCGCTACGGTCACAAACCCGCTTGGGGTCTTTAGCAATACGTACGTCGGCGTCAGCCCGCGGCTGCAAAGCATCGGATATCCGAATGGGCAGTCGACGGTCTTCACGCATTTCCCGATTTCCGGGGACCGGCGTCTGCAGACGATCCAGAACTTTGGGCCCGGGGCAGTGAACCTGTCGAAGTTCCAATATGCGTATGATGAAGAGGGTCAGATCAACCACTCGACGAGGCAATTCGGCAGCGGATTTCCGGTCGCGTGGAGCAACGGCGCAAACTCGATGACCGACATGGCCGACCAGTTGAAGACGGTATCCGAGCAGTTGGCCGACGACTTGTATGCAATGTATTCGTATGACTACGACGCAGCCGGGAATCGCACGAGCCACAACGGGCTGAGCTATACGCACAATAACGTCAACCAACTGACGACCAGCGGGTATGCCTATGACCTGAACGGGAACCTGACGGCAGACGTTGGCCGAACCTTTGAATGGGATGCGGCCAATCGGTTGATCGCGATCAATTACACCGGCCTCGGAACGCGAACTGAGTTCGCTTACGATGGGTTAAATCGCCGCGTCCGGATTCTGGAGAAGAATCCCGGCACCAGCTTTGTGGTGCAGGCTCCGAACACGCAGTAT